>NZ_CAUQJA010000011.1:0-78898 GCF_963518475.1 uncultured Streptococcus sp.
TAACACCATAACGAACAAACTCAGCATTTTCAAGACCTGGAATCATTTGGAAGACTCGCTTTTGTTCTCCCCATTTGAGGTGAGTCTGGAAACCAACGATATTGTAGAGGCTACCAGCCGCATTGTCCTGACGCAGCTGAACCACCGCATAAGGTGTTTTAAATTCTCCATCACGAGGTCCTGTGTAGTCGTCCGGATACTCAAGGCCAACTGGTTTCATCGGACCATAAAGCATGGTTTTAATACCACGTTTGGCCATGACTTCGATAGGCATACAGCCCTCAAAATACTTTTCTTTTTCAAAAGAATTCAGCGGCGCTTCTTCCGCATTGACCAAGGCTTCGTGGAAATTCATAAATTCTTGTTTGGTCATGGGAGCGTTGAGATAGGCCGCTTCTCCCTTATCATAACGAGACTTGAGATAGACCTTGCTCATATCGATGGTGTTGACATCGATAATAGGCGCTGCCGCATCGTAGAAATAGAAACCATCGCCGTCATTAAGGGCATGAATCTTTTCAGCCAAGGCATCGCTTGTCAAAGGACCAGTAGCGACAACCGTAATAACATCTGTCGGCAATTCTGTAATTTCATCACGCACTACTTCAATCAAGGGGTGGTTGGCTACTTTCTCAGTTACCATCTGAGAGAAACCATCACGGTCCACCGCAAGCGCCCCTCCTGCTGGAACACGTGTAGCCTCAGCAGATTCCAAAATAACAGAACCCATGCGACGCATTTCTTCCTTGAGGAGACCCACTGCATTTGTCAAGGCATCCCCACGTAAGGAATTGGAACAAACCAATTCAGCAAAATTATCTGTTTTGTGTTGAGGTGTTGACTTGACACCACGCATTTCATAAAGTTTAACTGGAATACCACGCTCTGCGATTTGGTAGGCTGCTTCTGAACCTGCCAAACCAGCACCGATAACATTGATATAAGATTGAGACACGACACTAATACCTCTTTGGGAGTGTGAAGACAAGGTTCACATTGAAAAAGCCAATCAAACTTAAGAGTTTTCGAGTTTCTTGGCTCAGGCTGAAAAAGTCCCCCGGACTTTTTCACTCCCACAAATCTTTCTAATTTTTTCTTCTACTAGTATAACAAAAAAAGGGAAGAAGGCAAACTTCCCTGTTTAGTCATTTTCTTGATTTTCTTCCCATTCATGGTAGGCAGCGTAGAGCTGGCTTTTATTCCACTGGTAGAGTTTCGCAACTTCCTTTATGGCATGATTTTTCTTCACCCCTTGTTGAATGCGGGCTTGGATTTCTAAGAACAAGTCCTCCTCGTCTTTTTCCTCCACATCCTGACTGGCACCTTCAACGATGAGAAGGCATTCGCCCTTGAGTGGCGTTTCAGCGATGCTTTCCAGCAATTCAGAAATGGTACCTCTTTGGTATTCTTCATAGATTTTGGTCAATTCTCTAACCAAGACCACCGAGCGGTCGCCATAAACTGCTAGCATATTTTCCAACGTATCTGCTACACGATGAGGGGATTCATAGAAAATCTGAGTTTCAGGATAGTCTTTTTTCGAGTCGAAAAACTGCTTTTGCTGGCCTGATTTTCTCGGTAAAAAGCCGTAAAAGATATGTGGCTGTGGTGCTAAACCACTGGCAATCAAGGCAGAAATCCCTGCAGAGGCACCTGGAACTGTGACAACTGTAATCTCTTCCTCAATAGCTGCCTTGACCAAATCATGACCAGGGTCCGAGATACTAGGCAGACCCGCATCGGATACCTGAGCAATACTTTGTCCTGCTTTCAGGAAACCAATCAAATCAGGAATCTTTTCCTTGGCATTGTGCTCATGAAAACTAATCTGCTTAGTAGAAATGTCAAAATGCTTGAGCAAAAGCCCTGTATTGCGCGTGTCCTCAGCTGCAATCCAATCTACTTCTTTTAAGGTCTGGATAGCACGAAAGGTCATATCATCTAGATTGCCAATCGGCGTTGCCACTAGATACAGCTTGCCATAGGGAGACTGCCCCTTAAAACTTTTTTGAATCTGCATGCTTACTCCCTGTATAACAACTCGTCACAGAACATACATTCCTCGTCCTGCTCTCGACGTTGTCCATAAAAATCATTACATACGTGAAAACCATCTTTATAAATTCGACGGACACTTTCACGAACATGCTTAGCCTTGACGGGAGCATCTGCTTCCACCTCACCCAAGCGTTCGCGCAACTTACTATTTTCCAAGCGAAGAGCTGTATTTTCCTCTACCAGGCTCTTGAGATTTTTCTTGATGGCTTCCACATCGGCCAAGGTTACCAATAACTGTTGGGAAAAATCATCTAGCGCGTCAAATAATTCTTTTTTGTCCATAAAACAGCCCTTTCCTTTCTTTATCATTCATCTTTGAGTTTATATTTCTTTCAAGACCAGGTATTCCATGGCATTTTGAAAGCTGACATTAGCTTGCCACATTTTTCTAGCTTCTAGCAAATCTTGTAGAATCACTCTTACTCTTGCTTGCAGGAGATCCTGCCCACAGAGGACTTCAAGAATCCGTAAAACCTGATCTTGTTTTTCCTTATCATCTGCCAAGCTAGCTAGTTTGGCAACTTGCAAATAACTTTCTTTTTTCTTAGCCACTAACCAAGTCAGCAGGCGTTCACTTTCATCAACCAAGGTCCAAAAACTTGCCTGATTGGCTAACTTCTCTGCTTCAGCTCGCGATTGACTAAACTGGGCTAGGAGAGTCGCTTTTTTCTTAACCAGTCCCATTTGTTCTAAGAGCAAGATCAGCTTCTCTTCTTGTTTTTTAAAGTGGAAAATCTGGGTCCGACTTCGAATTGTCGGTAAAATCTTCTCCTCATCTCTGGTCAAGAAGAAAATATAAACCTCACTCTGGGGTTCTTCGATGACCTTGAGCAGAGAATTAGCTGCGTTAGGATGCATCTTCTCAGCTTGCTCAATAATAAAAACCTGTTGCTGGCTTTCAATCCCTGCTTGGGAAAACTGACCCACTAATTCTCGAATGCGTTCTGTCTTAATGACCTGATTAACTGGTTTAATCAAGGTGACATCGGGAAATTCTCCCTGTTCAATCAGCTTACAATTTCGGCATTTCTCACATGGTAAAACACCTACTTTATCTGTACAAAAGAGGCTCTTAGCTAAAAATTGCGCCATTTCCAAGCTTCCAAAGAAACCTGAAAAGAGGTAAGCATGATTGAGCTGGTCTTGCTCCAAGATACGGACAAAGCGGTCAAACTGTTCTGGCTGCCAGACCTTTAGTTGATCTTGTTTCATTTAGCTAATCCCATTCTGTCAAACAAGACAGCCTTGGTAGTTTCCACAACTTGCTCTAAAGGGAGACTCGCATCAATCTTGACAATACGACTTCCTTCTTTATCCAGAAGAGAAAGGTAACCTTGACGGACTTTTTTATGCAAGTCCAAACCTTCCAAGTCCAAACGATTGACCTCACGATTGCTATTAGCAGCAATGCGAGCCAGTCCTTCTTCCACCTCGATATCAAAATAGAGTGTCAAATCGGGTTTAAGGCCATCTGTCGCAAACTGATTGAGCCAATCAATGGCGTCAATATCTAAGCCACGACCAAATCCCTGATATGCAATGGAACTATCTATGAAGCGGTCCATAATGACCAACTTACCAGCTTCAAGGGCAGGGAGAACTTTTTCCACCAAGTGCTGTCTGCGACTGGCGATATAGAGTAAAAGCTCTGTTTTAGCATCCATCTGAGTATGACTTGGATCCAAAATCACTTCCCGAATCTTCTCCCCAATCAAGACTCCGCCAGGTTCACGGGTCGTCAGCACCTCTATTCCTTTTTCCTCTAAAATTGGGAGTAGAGCCTCTAAAACACTGGTCTTTCCTGCTCCCTCTGGTCCCTCAAGAGAGACTAAAAATCCTTTTGACATGTCTAACTCATTTCTTTTTTTCTACCTTCTATTCTATCAAAAAAATAGGGGTTTGTGACAATCTTTTTGTCTTCTCCTTTCAAACACCATAAAAGAGGCAGACAAAACTACCTCTTATTTACCTAGTTCTTGTGTTCGTTTATATGCTTGACCAACTGCATCCATAACTGTCCCTCGAAAAGCATGTGCTTCTAGGCTTGCTACACCAGCGATAGTCGAACCGCCTGGGCTACAAACTTGGTCTTTCAAGACCCCAGGATGCTCTTGGGTTTCTAGGACCAATTGCCCAGCTCCTACCACAGTTTGAGCCGCCATTTTCAGTGCTATTTCTCGTGGCAATCCTGTCTGAACACCCGCATCTGCCAAAGCCTCAATAAAGAGATAGACAAAGGCTGGTCCACAACCTGCAAGACCTGTCGCTGCGTCTATTAAGCCTTCCCCAAGTTCAACCAAGAGTCCAGCCTTGGTTAAAAGCTGACAAAAGAGATCACTGTCCTCAACCCTGCAATTAGGAGACAAGGCATAACTAATCACTCCTTGACCGATAGAAGCAGGGGTATTTGGCATCATACGAATAATTCTGTGTTGATTTGGAAGAAGACTAGCTAGTTTTTCTAAAGTCAATCCAGCTGCCATGGAAATCAAAAGAAGACTTTCTCTTTTTTCAAGGATGGTCTGGTATTGAGCAAGCAATTCAGAAAACTGGGCTGGCTTTACTCCTAGAAAAATCACATCTGCTTCTGCAAAAATTTCTTCATTGCTGGAAGCCTGACCACCAAAGTCTGCAATGAAAGCATCTACCTTAGCTTGACTACGATTGGCAAGGAGAATCTGAGCACCCGTCTTGGCCTGCAAAACAGCCTTGGCCAAACTAGCCCCCATATTCCCCAAACCGATAAATCCAATCTTCATCTCTTACTCCCTTATCTGTCCGTCACCAGTAACCACATACTTGTAGCTAGTCAACTCCTTCAAGCCCATTGGACCACGCGCGTGCAATTTCTGAGTAGAAATCCCCATTTCACATCCAAGACCAAATTGACCACCATCGGTAAAACGAGTTGAAGCATTGACATAGACAGCTGCAGAGTCCACTTGATCTGTAAAGTAAGTTGCAGCTTCAGCATTTTCCGTCACAATAGCATCCGAATGATGGGTACTGTGGGCTTCAATATGGGCAACCGCTTCTTCTAAACTGCTCACAACCTTAACAGCTAGGACATAGTCTAAAAACTCGGTATCAAAGTCTTGTGCTTCAGCTGCTTGGCCTGAAGCAAACTGACTTGCTTTCTCATCCAAGCGGAATTGAATTGGTTCCAAACCAGCTTCTTTTCGATCTGCAACCAGCACTTGCTCCAAACGAGGAAGGAAATCCGCTGCCTTGTCTTCATGAACCAGTAGAACCTCCATGGCATTGCAGACAGAAGGACGACTGGTTTTAGCATTGTTGATGATAGACAGAGCCTTATCTTCGTCTGCATCCTTATCCACATAGACATGGACAATCCCAGTTCCTGTCTCAATAACAGGTACGATAGCATTTTCAACCACAGCATTAATCAAACCAGCCCCTCCACGAGGAATGAGAAGATCTAGATAGCCCTTGGCCTTCATCATGGCATAGCTGCTTTCTCGGCTGGTATCTTCCACCAGCTGAATCACATCTGGGTGAATAGTAGTCGTTTCCAAGCCCTTCTTCAAAGCTGTGACAATGGCATGGGCCGTTTGATAGGCATCCTTACCACTACGAAGAACAACCGCATTCCCACTCTTGAGAGCTAGAGCAGCTGCGTCAGACGTCACATTTGGACGGCTTTCGTAGATAATACCAATAACCCCCATGGCCACCCGTTTCTTGGTGATAACCAAGTCATTTTCAAGATGATTGGTTTCTAAAACTTCACCGATTGGATCTGGTAAAGCAACCACTTCACGAATACCAGTTGCCATCGCTTCTATACGACCTGCATCCAAATAAAGACGATCCAGCATCACATCTGAGATTTTACCTTTGGCCGCTTCCATATCGAGGACATTGGCCGCTAAAATCTCCTCAGTAGCAGCCACTAAGTGATTAGCCATGGCTAGTAAGGCTTGGTTTTTCACCTCTTCACTAGCTGTATTGATCGATTTTTTAACAGCCTGTACCTGTTCAAATTGTTCTTGTGTACTTACCATAGTTTACCTCTAAAATTCTGTAAAGAGTAGTTGGATTTCAGGAGTAATGGAAATCCAGTCATCACGGTGAATCAAGACACCCTTGGCTTTTTGAGAACGCAACATATCCTCCAAAGCAGATGCTCCAAATTGCACGCGTCCTTTTCCAAGTGATTTTCCACTTTCCTTGTCAAATACTGTCACGATATCACCGTAAGAAAAGGTGCCTTCTGCTTCAACAACACCAGATAAAAGGAGACTCTTGCCATGTTGAGAGAGAGCTTCTGCAGCCCCTTTATCAACCCAAATAGAACCTTGGCTCTGAGCATAAAAAGCCAGCCATTGTTTCTGGGTACGCAGTCCCTTCTCTTGAGCAACAAAGTAGGAACCATCCTCGGTTTCCTCAGCCGCCTCAATTATGGCATCTGCCTTCAAGGATGAGCAGATATAAACAGGAACGCCCGATTCTGTCGCAATAGTTGCAGCTTTGATTTTGGTTAACATGCCACCTGTACCATTAGACGAACCGGCTCCACCGGCCATATCAATAATCTCACGATTGATGGTCTCGATTCGCTCCAAGCGTTTGGCTCTTGGATCTGAATTAGGATTTCCAGTATAAAGACCGTCTACGTCTGTCAAGAGGACCAAAAGGTCTGCTTGGACCATGGCTGCTACCTGAGCACTTAGAGTATCATTGTCCCCAACCTTGAGCTCATCAATAACAACACTGTCATTCTCATTAATAATAGGAATCGCCCCACGGCTAAGTAGAACTGACAAGGCCTGATGGGCATTTTTATAACGGCGCTTATCTACAAAGTCATCCTGGGTCAGCAAGATTTGTGCAGAAACGATTTGGCGCAAGAGAAGATTGGTCGTGTATTCTTCCAACAAAAGGCCTTGCCCTACCGCTGCTGAAGCCTGTTTATCAGCAATCTTAGTCGGACGTTTTTTAAATCCTAAGGCTCCAAAACCAGCTGCAATGGCACCTGACGACACCAAAATCAATTCATGACCAGCCTCGTGCAGCATAGCCAACTGCTGGGTAATAGCCTTTACCTTACTACGTGATAAACTTCCATCCTCATTTGTCAGAGAAGAAGTCCCCACCTTAAAGACAATCCGTTTGTATTTCATAGTCTCACTCCGATTCTTCATATTTATCCATTATAACATGAATGGCAGGAAATAGAAAAGAGTTGATAGGAAAAAGAAGGCCCTAAAACCTTCTTTTTTACTACTGTTCTGATTCCGATTTGTTTGCACTCGTTTCAGAGCTTTGTGAAGTTGAGGAAGTCAAATCCTGACTAGTTGAAGAACTTGTAATACTTTCGTGTTGACTCGTTTCTTTATTTTCAAGATCTTTTTTCACTACTTCACTAGATTCTTTTATTTCTGAATTACTTGTGACTTTAGTTGTAACAGATTTCTCTACCGGAACATCCACTAACCAGGCACCACTTGAATCAACAGTATAACCTTCTGGTGTCTTACCATTCACAAGTAATTGACCATTTTCTTTCAAGAAGTACCATTTATCCTTGTCTTTGATCCAACCCACAGCTCGTGAACCGTCTGTCTTGTAGAAATACCAATCATTTGCCTTTTTAAGCCAGCCTTGCTTCATAGCTCCTGATTCTTCTAGATAGTAATGATGACCAGAAACTTCTATCTCGCCTGTCTTCATGATACCAGTAGAATCCATATAGTACCAGATTTCTTTATCTTTTACCCAACCCGTTTTCATTTCTCCTGATTGAGCAAAGTAATACCATTGCCCCTTATATTGAAGCCAACCTGTCTTCATAGAGCCATCGTTTGATAAATAATAGGACTGACCTCCAGTATTTACCCAACCAATTTCCATCTGATTTTCTTTGTTGAAATAATACCAGCTTCCATTTATTTTTTTCCAATTTTTAGCAGATGCACCAGAGTCTGTCAAATAGAACCAACGATTGTTCCATTTTTTCCATTGATTCTGTAACAAGATACCCGTTTGGTTGAAGTAATACCATTCACCCTTGATCTCATTCCAACCAACTGCATATTCTCCTGTAGAGTCAGGCGCTTGATACCACCAGTTCCCATATGCACTCTTATGCCAACCAGCTTGAAAACTTGGAATCGGCTTGTAGGAAGTTGAAATATTGACAAAACCGTCTTTTCGAATATCAAAAACTGTTGCATCATAGTCTTTGCTGGCTGCGTTGATTCTCTCAATTCCTCGTTCTTTAAGCCAATTGACATACTCACTATCAACACCATTTTTCCAAGGTAAACTATCCGAAGTTTGAACAATCAAACTCGGACTCAAATTTTTAATAAAATCCTTGGTATTTGATTTGTTGGTATCATGGTGATGATTAAACTTCATCAAATCAACTTTTCCAATGAGAGGACCATACTTGTCTTCTGCTCCATGAACATTATCTAAGTCGCCCCCAAGGTAAATTTTCTTACCATTGACTTTTACCACGCTAATCAAAGAATTAGAATTATCATCCCAAATTTTCTTTAATTCACCTGATGAATCAGTTTCATTTTCATAGTTATAGAGTTGAATATCCATGTCTCCAAACTGAAAATGAGCATCCCCTTGTGTGATATTTTGAATAACTGAAACACCTTTTTCAGCGGCAGTCTGTAAAACCTTATCGTAGCCATACAGATTATCCCATAGACGTTCAGAATTAGTAATACGATTATCACTATATTTTTTAAGATAGACTCGGTCAACTGGATAGGTAGACAGTAATTCATCAACATTTCCAATATGGTCACTGTGAGTATGGGTCACCAATATAAAATCAAGTTTTTGGACACCCAATTCCTTCAAACGACGAAAGACACGGTCTGTCAGAACATGCTTATAAGACGTTTCAATTCCTTCTCTCCATGGATAACGAGAATCACTTCCATCTGGGAAATCATAATCTTCTCCTGTATCCACCATGGCAAAATGTCCATTGCTTTCAAGAATAATCGCATCACTGCCACCTTCTTGAACATTTATAAAGTGGATTTTATTTCCTGAACTTTCTTGAGCTTGAACATTTCCATACCATGACAAACCTAAAAAAGCGCCTGCAAGTGCTAAACTAGTTAATTTCTTTTTCATTCTTACTTTCTCAATCTCTCCAATGTTTTCTTAAAAATCTCTGGGATATCTGCTGTAAATTCCAAAATCTCACCTGTTCTCGGATGGGTAAAGCCTAGAGTCTTGGCATGGAGAAATTGTCCATGTCCTTTCAAAGTCTTGCGAGGACCATAGACCTCATCACCAGCGACTGGATGGCCAATATAAGCCATGTGAACACGGATTTGATGGGTGCGCCCTGTCTCCAGTTGCAACTCCACTAAGCTATAATCACCAAAACGTTCCAAGACGTGGAAACGGGTCACTGCAGGCTTGCCTTTAGCAGTCACAGCCTGTTTCTTACGGTCTTTTTCACTACGGCCAATCGGAGCTTCGATGACACCACGATCATTAGGCAGATTTCCATGAACAATCGCCCAATATTTGCGGAGAGACTTTTTATCCTTGAGTTCTTGGGCAAGTGCTAGATGCGCCTCATCGTTTTTAGCAATCATGAGAAGGCCTGACGTATCCTTATCAATACGGTGAACAATGCCTGGACGCAGAACCCCATTGATACCCGACAAGTCCTTAATATGATACATAAGGGCATTTACCAGAGTTCCACTAATATGACCAGCACTCGGATGCACAACCATTCCCTGAGGTTTGTTAACAACGGCCACATCCTCATCTTGGTAGATGATTTCTAGCGGAAGATTCTCAGCCACATACTCTAAGACCTCTGGTTCTGGCACATGGTAAGTGACGATATCGCCCTCTTGGACAGTGTATTTAGCTTTCTTGACTTGGCCATTGACCAAGACCTGGCCTGATTTGATTTGTTCATTCGCGAGACTGCGTGATAATTCTGTCAAATCCGACAAAGCCTTATCTAAACGCAGGCCACCAGTTTCAATTTTAATTTCCATTTATTTCCTCTTTTAGCATTGCAATCAATAAAATAATCACTCCAACCGTCAGATAGCTATCTGCCACATTGAAAATTGCAAAGTTGATAAAGTCAAGGTGAAACATATCCACAACAAAGCCCTGACTGATCCTGTCAATAAAGTTCCCAAGACCACCTGCGATAATCAAGGTCAAACCCAAGACCATCCAGAGTGAGTCCTCCATGTGCTTATGTAGATACCAAATGGCACCTACCATAACGACAAGTGTAATGATAGCAAATAACCACTGCTGGTCTTGTAGCATTGAAAAGGCTGCCCCTCGATTTTGCAGGTAGGTCAAGCTAACGAAATTGGGAATCCAGGAGCGCACTTCACCCAGTGGAATCTGCTGGACGATATAGGATTTGACCAACTGATCCAGCCCAATCAAAAGCAGTACAATGACTGCCACTATTCCTCTTTTTTTCATGATTTCCTCTTCTGATCAAAATATTCTTGCATGACTTCTACGAAAAGAGTTCCAGCCTGACTAAGCTCCACTTCTTCACGTTTAACATAGACCATGTGATTATCCAGGTCGTCCTTGAGACGAATAACTGTAATACCATTAACACTGTCACTATCTAAAAATCCAGAACCTGTCGCATAGGCGTCCGTCCGCTCCAAAATACCATTCAAGGTAGCACGGTCTGTCACATTAAACATCTGTGAACTAGCACTGGTATCGACAAAGTTCTCTGAATAATAAAGGTACTCATCTTTCTCTTGAGTGAAACGAACCGTTGGTAGATCTGCTAAATCCTCCATAACCAATTCCTCTTTCTGAGCCAAAGGATGCCCCTCACGAAGATAAATATGGGTATGAAAGGGAATCAATTCAATGACCTCCAGACCTAGCTTTTCAACCCGTTGCATGATCCCTTTTTTATTTTGATTGTTAAGGTAGATAATCCCAATCTCACTATGCCCTTGAGCAACTTCATCTAATATTTGAACAGTAGTTGATTCAAAAATACGGAAGTTTTTATAGTCAGGATAGCGCTCTGAAAAGGCCGTAATGGTTGGTGGCAAGAAGTCATAGTGCTGACTAGCAATTGAAAATTCATCCTTTTCTTCCTCAGGATTGGCATACTGATTTTGAAAAATATCAAATCCTTTAACCAATTCTTGCGCTTTTTCATAGAATTCCATACCACGACGAGTCAAGAAAGTCCCTGAGCTGGTCCGACGGAAAATCTTAAAGCCCAACTCTTTTTCCAAATCACGAACAGAAATAGACAGACTTGGCTGACTAACATACATCTTTTCAGCAGCTTCACGAAAAGTACCGCTATTCGCAATGGCCACAACATAGCGTAATTGTTGAATGTTCATCTTCTACCCCCAACTTCTTTATCTTTTCATTATACCATATTTTAGAAGTTTTCCAAAAAGGAAAAAAGTATGGAAATTTTCAAGACTCAATGAAGACTCTAACATCCCAATCCAAGAATTAGAATAATGTCTTTTTTCAGTCCTCATTTTGGTTCAAACAAATAAAAACAGCAAATCTTTTTGATTTACCGTTTATAATATGATTCAAGAAAAGACTCTAAAATTTTCTTTTTCCCTATAAATCAACTAGAAAAAATCTCTTCAATCCTATTGGCTATATCTGGATTTACTTGCCAAATACCAGCATAAGGTTGCTCAATATACTGTCTTTTCTTCTTAGTATATAGATAGACTACACTATCCTTTTCTTCATTCTGATGATAAAACTTGATAATGATGTAATCTTTAACATTTGTCGGTTGATCATTTACACTCTCCAAAGAGGTAGATTTGGACTGTTTCTGTATCTCCTCAATCAATTTTGAAATTTCTTCTCTCTTGTCGATAGTTTTAACATCTTCAGAGGTTTTTTTCTGCAGAGAAATTACAGAAATACTTTCAGGTTCAGGAAGAATAAGTTTTTTCTTACTGACACAAGCAGATAGAACAAGAAAAGAGATTGAACAGACTATTATGGTGATAATTTTTTTCATACAGGTTTACATCCTTTCCATATTTCTGCTAGCTTACTAAGATAAAATTATTATATCAAATCGTAGCAATTTTTACAATATCTTATTCCCTTATAACATTCATTACTGTAAAAATTCTACTAGATTATAATTTTTCAACAACAGACAAAGTAGCCGACAAGTTCGCTTCTTATATAGGATTTTAAAATATGGGTACCAAAACAAAAAACAGGCTCTCCGAAAACTCGGAAAGCCTTAGTTTATGCTACTTCTAGCTTCCTCGCCTTTATATTTCAAGGCTCGGAATAAAAAGGTTCACTGGACCTTTTTATTTAGCGATTGGGTAAACAGAAACTTGTTTTTTATCGCGTCCTTTACGTTCAAAGCGTACTACGCCTTCAACTTTAGCGAACAAAGTATCGTCTCCACCACGTCCAACGTTTACACCTGGGTAGATGTGTGTACCACGTTGACGGTAAAGGATTGATCCACCTGTTACAGTTTGTCCGTCAGCTGCCTTAGC
Source organism: uncultured Streptococcus sp. (assembly GCF_963518475.1). Lineage (GTDB taxonomy): Bacteria > Bacillota > Bacilli > Lactobacillales > Streptococcaceae > Streptococcus. The sequence continues at coordinate 12,588 of NZ_CAUQJA010000011.1, forward strand.
TCCAAGACGTTTCGCTTGTGAATCACGTCCGTTTGATGTAGAACCTCCACCTTTTTTGTGGGCGAAAAGTTGCAAGTTGTTAAGAGTCATTTTTAACATAATGTTTTCCTCCGTGTTAGTTTTCTGTGATAACTCTGGTTTGGACGAACTCTGAAGAGTTCTCCGATAAGTTTGCCATACCTAAGAAAAATGATTCAAAGAATAACTGGGTCATTTCTCTCTGGTGTGAAGGAAGATCTTTTGGAATTTCAACCATCAGATAGCCACCTTCATCTTCGTTTAATTCTAGGATTGGTTCATAGCCTGCAAATTTCTCAATAGAATTGATAAAGTTAATGGCAAGCGTAGAAACCGATGCACACACGACATCTAAGCCGTATTCGCCACTCTCGGCGTGTCCAGTAATTTCCGCACTCCTCAGCTCGCCATCTTCGGCTCTCTCAAAGACTGCTTGTATCATGTGTTCTCCTTAAAATTAAGCGTTGATTGCGTTGATGACAACTTTTGTATATGGTTGACGGTGACCTTGTTTACGGTGGCTACCTTTTTTAGGTTTGTACTTGTAAGTAACAACTTTCTTTTGTTTTCCTTGTTTTTCAACAGTTCCAACTACAGTAGCTCCAGCAACAAGTGGAGTTCCGACAACAGTGTTTTCACCACCAACAAGAACAACTTCGTTAAAAGTAACTTCTTGACCAGCTTCAACGTTCAATTTTTCAACGTAAACTGCTTGACCAACTTCAACTTTAACTTGTTTTCCGCCAGTTTTGATAATTGCGTATGTGCTCATTATGCACCTCCTATGATTTTTATGGGTTTCCCCGGATTTTTTGTGAAGACTCGCCTAGCATCGTGGGACGAACCACTTAAACTTGAATAATCAAGCAACGATGTTCGTGCGGTTGCACAGGATCGTGCATAGTCAACTCTTCAAGTATAGCATATCTCCTATTTTCTTACAAGTAATAACACCTAAAATGAAGCTTTTTCTTTTACTTTTTTCTGCCAAGAGGCAAAAAGCATGCTGAGGTAAAAAATACTCATCATAATAGGAACACCAAGAATGGTCTTTTCATGATAGAAAATCGTCAAATAAGATGAAAAGACAACGCCAAGGACAAAACTACTAAGTAGGCTAACAAAGATAATCCCTTCACGTAAAAAAGGAGTGTGCTTGGTCCGAAAATAATCTCCAAAAGCCAGCATGGTTCGTTTGATATTCCCTGTCATAAAGGCATTATTGTAGGCAATACCCGAAACCTCACCAAAAGCAGTTGTCACCAAGCCCATACAAAAGGCTAATGGCGGTACTAGATAGATATTATCTACAGTTTGCGGCACAAAACCAATAATGATTGATAAGATTGCCAAAGGAATCAATGACAGAATGGGCTTTTTCACAATTCTCAATTTTTCCTTATAAACAGTTAATAAAAAGACCCCCATCATAAAAGCTAGTAAGGTCATTACTTTGGCACTGGCATCTGACACATTGTGTTGAATCAGACCTACTGAAAGAAAGACGACATTCCCAGTTTGTCCAGCTACAAGAGTATTCCCTCGCACAATAAACGTATAGGCATCTACATAACCTGCACAAAAAGTCAAAAAAAGCGCTAGCCTCTTAGACTGACGTGATATTTTTCTTATAGGTAATAACCTCATTTTCCCTCCCATTTCATTTACTCATCTCATTATTGTACCACTTTCTTTGGAAAAGACCTAGTAGCTTATTTGAAATTTTTTACCCTCTGTTGGATAGTCCCGTCTATCTATGTTATAATGAAAGAAGGATTTGAAATCGGAAAAGGAGTAACTATGCTTAAATTAGGTGTCATCGGAACAGGGGCTATTAGCCACCACTTCATAGAAGCAGCCCATTCCAGTGGAGAATACAAGCTGGTCGCAGTCTATTCTAGAAAACTAGAAACTGCAGCAACCTTTGCTTCTCGCTACCAGAATATCCAACTCTTTGATAAAGTAGAGGACTTCTTCAAGAACTCCTTTGATGTGGTCTATATTGCTAGCCCAAACTCCTTGCATTTTGCTCAGGCAAAAGCTACATTGTCTGCAGGTAAACATGTCATTCTTGAAAAGCCAGCTGTCACTCAGCCACAAGAATGGCTAGATTTGAGACATACCGCTGAGAAAAATCACTGTTTTATCTTCGAAGCAGCTCGCAATTACCATGAAAAAGCTTTCACTATCATCAAAAACTTTTTAGCAGACAAACAAATTTTGGGAGCAGATTTCAACTATGCCAAGTATTCTTCCAAAATGCCTAACTTGTTGGCTGGGGAGACACCAAATGTCTTTTCAGATCGTTTTGCTGGTGGAGCGCTTATGGATTTGGGGATTTATCCTCTCTACGCTGCCGTTCGCCTCTTTGGAAAGGCTCAGGACGCAACCTATCAGGCTCAACAGCTTGACAATAGCATTGACCTAAATGGAGACGGAATTCTCTTCTATCCTGACTTTCAAGTTCATATCAAGGCCGGGAAAAACATCACTTCCAATCTCGCTTGCGAGATTTATACGACAGATGGAACCCTGACGCTCAACACCATCGAACATGTCAGCTCGGCTATTTTTACCGACCATCAAGGCAATCAAGTCCAACTCCCTATCCAACAGGCTCCTCATACGATGACTGAGGAAGTCGCTGCATTTGCACACATGATCCAGCAACCAGATCTAAATCTCTACCAAACTTGGCTGGAAGATGCAAGTTCAGTTCATGAGCTACTATATACTATGCGCCAGACTGCTGGCATTAGATTCGAGGCAGAAAAATGAAAACCAAACTACCTACTGAATGGCAAGAACTGAGTGACCAACTCGGTTTTCAAGAATTCACCCCCATTCAAACTCAACTATTTGGGCCCATTCTTGCTGGAGAAAATCTCCTAGGAGTGAGCCCAACAGGAACTGGTAAGACCCTAGCTTACCTTCTACCAAGTCTTCTCAGACTACAAAAGAAAAAAGCCCAACAATTACTTATTCTGGCACCTAATACTGAACTTGCAGGACAGATTTTTGAGGTAACTAAGACTTGGGCTGAAGCTATCGGCTTAACTGCCCAACTCTTCTTATCAGGTTCGAGTCAGAAACGACAGATTGAACGCCTAAAAAAAGGACCAGAAATTCTGATTGGAACCCCTGGCCGTATCTTTGAACTGATTAAATTGAAAAAAATCAAGATGATGAACGTAGAAACCATCATCCTGGATGAATTTGACCAATTGCTTGATGATTCTCAAATTCATTTTGTTGAGAAAATCACTCACTACGCACCGCGTGACCACCAACTCATCTACATGAGTGCGACGACCAAGTTTGACCAAGAAAAGATTGCGCCTAACACACGTACCATTGATCTTTCTGACCAAAAATTGGACAACATCCAACATTTCTATATGCAGGTAGATCAACGTCACCGAGTGGATATGCTACGAAAACTGGCTCATGTTGAGGATTTCCGTGGTCTGGTCTTCTTTAACAGCCTATCAGACCTTGGAAGTGCAGAAGAAAAATTACAGTATCGTGATATCTTGGCTGTTTCCCTCGCTAGTGATGTTAATGTCAAATTTAGAAAAGTCATCTTAGAAAAATTTAAAGATAAGCAACTAACCCTACTCCTTGCAACTGACCTTTTGGCTCGTGGAATTGATATCGATAGCCTAGAATGCGTCGTAAACTTTGATGTTCCTAGAGATATTGAAACCTACACTCACCGTGCTGGACGTACTGGCCGTATGGGTAAAGACGGCTATGTTATCACTCTCGTCACTCATCCAGAAGAAATCAAAAAACTTAAGAAGTTTGCAAGTGTACGAGAAATTGTCCTAAAAAATCAAGAACTCTATGTAAAATAAAGCCCTCATTGAGGCTGGGCAAAAAGTCTTTAAAATCAAAAACGCATAATATCAGGTATTGAACCTTGATATTATGCGTTTTATTGTGGGAAATTTTACTTCATTTTCTCCTAAAATTGAGTTTTTATCTAGCCTCTTTTTTGTAAAACTACATAAGATTCGTAGTAAAAAAACTCTCCAACTATTTTATTATACCATATAAATTAATAAATAAATAGACTTGTTTTTTTATTTTTTTGACGTATACTAATAATAGAAAACGCTTAAAATTAAATAAAAGGAGATTTTATGAGGAAAGTAAATAAGGACATTTTATTCTTAACCGGAATCATAGTTTTATGTTTTGGTTTTTTATTATTTCACATCAACCCCTATTATGCTGGACCCGATGAGACACTGAAAGGAAGAATAAATTTATTCTTTTGGCAGCTATATTGGAGACCTATAGGAACTCTCAGTATCCTTTCGGGTTGCATTATGACTTTCAAAGGATTGAAAAAATAATCTTTTGATCATGAAGAATAGACATTTTTTTATGATTAAATTGAAATTATTGTTTTTCTCTGTTCTATCAAATCTATTTTTCTTAGTCACAACATCTACGGTTTTTGCTGATGTCTATCCTTGCACAAATTATGAAATTGTATCTAATCGTGTTGTAAAAGATATCAACACAGGAGAGTTATTGTCATTTTATACGACTGAACTTAGAGACGCCTATTTAGAGTCTAAATCTACGTATCAGACTCGTTCTAATGCAACTGGTGTTGCAGACTATAGAACTAGCTCCTCTCACTCTTATAAGAGCAGCGCTACATCAGGATCTCTAAGTTCAACTGCTTATGGTGGAAAAGCTGGAGCTACCCTAACTTTAAGTGCAGCTGTTAGCTTTTCTGCTCCTGAGTCTGGATTTTGACTTAGTTTAAATCACTCAGTATCCCATAACGTACCACCCTACACTTATGGTTACATCAGGCTAAAAGCATCTTACATAGTAAATGTTCGTAAACTAGAAGTTAGATACTTAGGAACTAACAAATGGGTTCCAGCTGGTGAAACCTCTACTATATCGAATGTTAGTGTTTGGAGCGAACTAGTCACTTGAAAATAACTTATTAGATGGATCTGGACTTTATCAGGTCTATCTTTTTATTTTTTTAAAAAAAGAACCTTGCAAAGCAAGATTCTTTTAGTGTCTGACTTAAATAATTGTTCTTCTGGGAACTAAATCGAATTAAGCTTCGATTTCTGTAACCATACCTGAACCAACAGTACGTCCACCCTCACGGATAGAGAATGTAGTACCTTGTTCTACGGCGATTGGGTGGATCAACTCAACGTCGATTGTCACGTTATCACCAGGCATTACCATTTCAGTACCTGCTGGAAGTTCGATTGAACCTGTAACGTCAGTAGTACGGAAGTAGAATTGTGGACGGTAGTTGTTGAAGAATGGAGTGTGACGTCCACCTTCTTCTTTAGTAAGGATGTAAACTTCACCTTTGAATTTAGTGTGTGGGTTGATTGAACCTGGTTTAGCGATAACTTGTCCACGTTCGATTTCATCACGTTGAACACCACGAAGAAGGACACCTACGTTATCTCCGGCAAGACCTTCGTCAAGTTGTTTACGGAACATTTCAACACCAGTAACAACTGCTTTTTGAGTTTCTTCTTTGATACCAACGATTTCGATTTCGTCGTTGACTTTAACGATACCACGGTCGATACGTCCTGAAGCAACTGTACCACGTCCAGTGATTGAGAATACATCTTCGACTGGAAGAAGCAATGGTTTGTCAGTGTCACGTTCTGGTTCTGGGATGTACTCATCAACTGTGTTCATCAATTCCATAACGATGTCTTCGTATTTAGAGTCACCTTCAAGGGCTTTAAGAGCTGAACCTTGGATAACTGGAAGATCGTCACCTGGGAAGTCGTATTCTGACAATAGGTCACGGATTTCCATTTCAACCAATTCAAGCAATTCTTCGTCGTCAACCAAGTCAACTTTGTTCATGAAGACGATAAGGTGTTTAACACCAACCTGACGTGAAAGAAGGATGTGCTCACGAGTTTGTGGCATTGGTCCGTCAGTTGAAGCTACTACAAGGATAGCTCCGTCCATTTGAGCGGCACCAGTGATCATGTTTTTAACGTAGTCCGCGTGTCCTGGAGCGTCGATGTGAGCGTAGTGACGTTTAGCAGTTTCGTACTCAACGTGCGCAGTGTTGATTGTGATACCGCGTTCGCGTTCTTCTGGAGCAGCGTCGATTGAAGCGTAGTCTTTTGGTGTGTTGACTGAGCTTGGAAGGCGACGTGCCAAAACAGTTGTGATAGCAGCTGTCAAAGTAGTTTTACCGTGGTCAACGTGTCCAATAGTACCAATGTTAACGTGTGGTTTACTACGATCGTATTTTTCTTTTGCCATTTGAGTAAAAGCCTCCAATAAAATATATTTTATAGATAGACAGTAGGCAATACAGTCTAACTTTCCTTACTATTTTATCAAATTTCAGCTAAATTGCAAGTGTTTTACAAAGTTTTTGTGAATTATTCTTAATCTGCTAATCTAAACGACACTTCTACTCCTATCACTTAGCTAAAGAAAAAGAAAAATCAGGAATTCCTGACTTTTACTTAGCTAATTCTCTTTCTCGTTCTTTCATTATTTTATGATTTTCATACAAACGTGATAAAAACTTAGAAATTTCTTTTAAGATAGAATAGGTTGGTACTGCAACAATCATACCAATGACACCATAGATATTACTTGATAACAAAAGTAATACTAAAATCGTAATTGGATGGACTTTCATCACTCCACCAACGATTCGAGGGTAGAGGATATTTCCATCCACTTGTTGAATAATCAGCATATAAATAACTGCAATCAGCATTCTATGGGGATCAGTAAAGACATTTGCGATAATCATCGGAATCAGACCAATACTTGGGCCTACATAAGGAATGAGATTGGCTAATCCTGAAAAGATAGCGAAGACCAAAGCGTATTTCAAACCGATTACGCTATATCCGATAAAAGCCAAACAACCAATAATAATCGCATCAATGGCAACTCCACTAATATATCGAGCGATTGTAGCATTCAAATTTTTTAAAAGACCTGTAATATGCAACTTATCTCGCTTTAAAACAGTACGCTCAAGCATCGGCAAGAATTTGTGGCCATCTAACAAAAAATAAATTAAAAATACAGGTGTCATGATAATAATCAAAACAGTACTAAAGAGCGCAGATAAGACACTTCCAACACTATTCGTTACACTATTTAGGATATTCTGTAGAATATCTACATAAGAGAGATTTAACTGTTGAATAGTCGCTTGAATATCTAAATTTTGAAAGGCTGGATAAGTGGATAAATCGATAATCAAATCTTGCAGACGACTGTAGATTGTCTGACTTGTAGCAATCAAACTTGTCAGCTGATTAATCAAAATCGGTAAAAGATAAACGACCCCAATAACTATACCCCAGACCAAGGCACACAAGGTTAGTAGAATACCAATGATACGGTTAATTTTGAAATACTTTTGTAAAAAATTTACAATAGGATTGGTCAAGTAATATAAAAAACCACCTAAAAGAAAGGGAATCATTATAGTGTTTGCGACGCTTACAAAAGGTGTAATAATCGCTCCCATCTCTCTCCATAAATAAAAGATAATGGTTAATAGTAAAATCTCACTGGTCCAAAAAAATAATTTATTCTTACGAAACATGAGGTACCTCCATTCATCTATTTTACCACACTTTCAAAAAAGCTTCTTTCTTATATCATGAAACTGGGAATATTTTTTTCTTTATGATAGAATAAACTTACTATGAAAAAAATAATTTTAACTCTTTTAAGCCTTTCCGTTATTGGCTCAGCATCTACTGTTGCTGCTCAAGATTTTAATATTGCTGCTAAACATGCAATTGCCGTTGAGGCAAATACTGGTAAAATTCTCTATGAGAAAGATGCAACCCAGCCAGTTGAAATTGCTTCAATCACAAAGTTAATTACTGTTTATCTTGTCTATGAAGCCTTGGAAAACGGCAGTATTACACTATCAACTCCGGTAGATATCTCTGATTATCCATACAAATTAACGACAAATTCTGAAGCGAGTAACGTTCCTATGGAGGCTCGTAATTATACCGTCGAACAACTACTTGAAGCAACACTGGTATCTAGTGCCAACAGTGCGGCTATTGCCCTAGCTGAGAAAATTGCTGGCTCAGAAAAAGATTTCGTCCATATGATGCGGGCAAAACTCTTAGAATGGGGAATTCAGGATGCCACTGTTGTCAATACGACTGGTCTTAACAATGAGACTCTAGGGGATAATATTTACCCAGGATCTAAAAAAGATGAGGAAAATAAGCTCAGTGCTTATGATGTCGCTATCGTTGCTCGCAATCTCATCAAAAAATACCCACAAGTCTTGGAAATCACGAAAAAACCTTCTTCTACTTTTGCTGGAATGACAATCACTTCAACCAACTACATGTTAGAAGGCATGCCTGCTTACCGCGGTGGTTTTGATGGCCTTAAGACAGGAACAACAGACAAAGCTGGAGAATCTTTTGTTGGTACTACTGTCGAAAAAGGGATGAGGGTCATCACAGTTGTTTTGAATGCAGATCATCAAGACAATAATCCTTACGCTCGCTTCACAGCTACTTCTTCACTAATGGATTATATCTCTTCTACATTCACACTTCGCAAAATCGTTCAGAAAGGTGATGCCTATCAAGATAGTAAAGCCCCTGTACAAGATGGAAAAGAAGATACAGTCACTGCCGTTGCCAAAGATGATATCTCTTTAATTGAACGTGTTGGAAGTCAATCTTCCCAATCTATTCAATTCACACCTGATTCTAAAGCAATCCCAGCACCACTTGAAGCCGGAACAGTGGTTGGACATTTGACTTATGAAGACAATGATTTGATTGGTCAAGGTTACATCACTACAGAACGTCCTAGTTTTGAAATGGTAGCAGAAAAGAAAGTTGAAAAAGCCTTCTTCTTAAAAGTTTGGTGGAATCAGTTTATCCGCTTCATCAACGAAAAATTATAAAAAAATCGCGATTTTAAACCGCGATTTTTTTGTTACAAGTTCATCTTCAAGATCCTTGATTGGGGGTAAATCTAAAAACAAATTTTACCCAACTGACCCTTCCATTTCATAGCTAATCAAGCGGTTCAGCTCAACTGCATATTCCATTGGAAGTTCTTTTGTGAAGGGCTCTACAAATCCCATAACAATCATTTCTGTCGCTTCTGATTCTGACAATCCACGGCTCATGAGGTAATAGAGTTGCTCTTCTGAAATCTTAGATACCTTAGCTTCGTGTTCCAAAGCGACTTGTGAGTTGTGAATTTCGTTAAACGGAATGGTATCTGATGCCGACAAGTCATCCATGATAATGGTATCACACTCGATGTGAGAGACAGATTTCTTAGAGTTTTTATTAAAGGTTACTTGTCCACGATAGTCAACCTTTCCTCCACCTTTAGCGATGGATTTAGACACGATAGACGAGCTTGTATGTGGAGCGTTGTGGATCATCTTAGCTCCAGTATCCTGGTGTTGCCCTGCATTGGCAAAAGCGATAGAGAGCATGGTACCACGCGCCCCTTCTCCATCAAGGTAAACAGATGGGTATTTCATGGTAGTCTTTGCACCCAAGTTACCATCAATCCACTCAACAGTGGCATCTTTTTGAGCTTTAGCACGTTTGGTTACCAAGTTATAGACATTATCAGACCAGTTTTGGATAGTCGTATAACGCATATAAGCACCATCTAAGGCAAAAATTTCTACGATGGCAGCATGCAAGCTGTTACTTGAATAAGTTGGCGCTGTACATCCTTCTACATAATGGACACTTGCTCCCTCATCAACAATAATCAAGGTACGTTCAAACTGACCAGTATTTTCGTTGTTGATACGGAAGTAAGTTTGAAGAGGAATATCTACCTTGACCCCTTTTGGTACGTAGATAAAGGTTCCACCAGACCATACTGCTGAGTTAAGGGCAGCCAACTTGTTATCTGTTGGCGGTACCAACTTAGCAAAGTATTGTTTAAACAAGTCTGGGTATTCCTTGAGGGCAGAATCTGTATCTGTAAAGATAATCCCCAATTTCTGGAACTCTTCCTTCATGTTGTGGTAAACCACTTCTGACTCGTACTGGGCAGAAGCACCGGCTAGATAAGCACGCTCAGCTTCAGGAATCCCGATACGTTCAAAGGTTTCTTTGATTTTTTCGGGAACTTCATCCCATGAACGAGCTGGTTTATCAGATGGTTTTTGGTAGTAGATCAAGTCATCAAAATCAATCTCTGACAAGTCCGCTCCCCAAGTTTGCATGGGCATTTTTTTGAAGGTTTCATAAGACTTCAAACGGAATTCTAGCATCCACTCAGGTTCTCCCTTAGCAGCTGATAGTTCACGAATGACATCTTCATTCAATCCTTTTCCTGTCGATAGGACAGGCTCTACATCATCATGGAAACCAAATTTATATTCACCAAGGTCAATTGGTTTTGGTTCTACTCTTTCTTCAGCCATAATATCCTTTCTTTCATTCTTCATTTCTAATAATTCATAAGACAAAAGAAACTTGTCTTACTTATTTTCTTGATTTTCAATTGTTTTCTTCAGGGCATTCCAAGCTAGGGTTGCACACTTAATTCGTTGAGGGAATTTTGCAACGCCTGATAAGAAAGCTGCATCTCCAAGTTGGTCTTGACGCTCATCTTTTTGCCCTTGAACCATTTCAGAAAAAATAGTCGCAAGGTCTAATATTTCTTGTTTGGTTTTTCCTAAAACGGCATCTGTCATCATGCTTGCAGAGGCAGTCGAGATGGTGCAACCTGAGTTTAGAAAAGCGATATCCTCCAAGCGGTCTTCTGCATCAAACTTGACAGAGAGATTGATGACATCTCCACAGGTCGGATTATTGAGACTGATTTGTTCAGCGTCTTCTAACTTCCCTTGATGATGTGGATTTTTCGAATGGTCTGCTACCACTGCCATATAAAGGCTATCTAGTTTAGAAAGTGCCATTGAAAAACTCCTTTGTCTTTTGTAAGGCATCGACTAGCTTGTCGCAATCTGCCTTGGTATTGTAAATATAAAAACTTGCGCGAGCTGTTGCTGGGACATCCAAATACTGGAGCAAAGGTTGCGCACAATGGTGACCTGCTCGAACTGCTACTCCTTCATAATCCAAAGCAGTCGCAAGGTCGTGCGGATGAAGGTCACCTAGGTTAAAAGCAATGACACCTGAACGTTGAGCCAAGTCCTGTGAACCATAAATGGTCAGTCCTTCAATCGCCTGCAGTTTTGGATAGACGTATGCGATCAATTCTTGTTCATGGGCTTCAATCGCATCCATACCAATCTTTTCAAGATAATCTACTGCCGCAGCAAGTCCAATTGCACCTGCCATATTGGGAGTTCCTGCCTCGAATTTCCAAGGTAATTCCTTCCAACTAGCAGATTGCTCATAGACGAAATCAATCATCTCACCGCCAAACTCAACTGGTGACATTTGCTCCAGATACTTTTCTTTTCCATAAAGAACACCGATACCAGTCGGACCAGCCATCTTGTGACCCGAAAAGGCAAAGAAGTCCACATCCAAGTCCTGAACATCGATCTTCATATGAGGCGTAGATTGAGCACCATCCACCACCATGAGGGCTCCAACTTGGTGGGCCAATTGAGTGATTTCTTTGATTGGATTGACCACACCAAGAACATTTGAGACGTGAGCTAGCGAAACAAACTTGACCTTGTCAGACAATTTAGCTCGCAAATCATCCATATCCAGAGCTCCATTCTTGAGATAGACATAAACAAGCTCTGCCCCAGTCTTGCGGCAGGCTTCCTGCCAAGGAATGATGTTGGAATGGTGTTCCATGACAGAAATCAAGACCTGGTCTCCCTCAGTCAAGACTTCCTCAGCATAACGCGCTACCCAGTTAAGACTGGTTGTCGTTCCTCTAGTAAAGAGAACTTCCTTTGTAGACCCTGCATTGATAAACTTACGAATGGTTTCACGAGCTGCCTCATAAGAAGCTGTCGCCCTTTCTGCCAAGGTATGAACGCCACGATGAACATTGGCATTGTCGTTCTTATAGTAGCGGTTAATCGTCTCCAGAACTGCTAGTGGTTTTTGTGTCGTCGCAGCATTGTCCAAATAAACCAATGGTTCATCATTAACAATCTGGTCTAAAATTGGAAAATCCTTGCGAATCACTTCTACATCTAACATAGGCTACCCCTTAGCGTTTTGACAATTTTTCTTCGATGGTTGCAATCATTTCATCACGAACTTCCTTGACTGGAATCTCAACGATAACAGAGCCAAGGAAACCACGGACAACCAAACGTTCTGCAGTTGCCTTATCCAAGCCACGGCTCATGAGGTAATACATGTCTTCTGGATCTACCTGACCGATAGAAGCCGCGTGTCCTGCAGTTACGTCATTTTCATCAATCAAAAGAATTGGATTGGCATCCGAACGCGCTTGGTCTGAAAGCATAAGAACACGGCTCTCTTGTTGGGCATCTGCTCCCTTGGCACCCTTGATGATGTGGCCGATACCATTGAAGGTTAAGGTTGCTTTTTCAAGAATAACCCCATGTTGTAGGATATTTCCGATTGAGTTGCAACCATAGTTAGTTACTCGGGTATCAATCCCTTGTACCTGACGGCCACTTGAAAGAGCTACGACTTTAAGATCCGCATGGCTACCGTTACCAATCAAGTCGCTATCAAAGTCAGCAACGACGTTTCCTTCGTTCATAACACCAATCGCCCAATCAATACTTGCATCGTTGCCTAATTTACCACGACGGCTAATGTAAGCAGTGACGTTTTCACCTAGACGGTCAATCGCAGCAAACTTGACTTGCGCACCTGAACGTGCAATTACTTCTACTGTGATATTAGCAGTTGCTTTGGCACTTCCTTCACCGCGTGACTCTAAACGCTCCAGATAACTAATCTTAGAATTTTTACCAGCGATAATCATAATATGCTTGTTAAACGGCACATCACTATCGCTGTCTTGATAGAAAATACCTTCGATTGGTTCTTTAATCTCAACATTATCAGGAATGTAGAGAACAGCACCACTATTGAAATAAGCTGTATGGTAGGCTGCCAACTTATCATCGTCATACTTAACAGATGACATGAAGAATTCCTCAATAAGCTCTGGAATTTCTTCTAAAGCTGAGTGGAAGTCTGTAAAGACGACACTCTGTTCAGCTAACTCAACTGGAGTTTGCTCAAAAACAGTTTGAGTTCCTACTTGCACCAACTTCAAGTGATTATCTAGTGCAGTGAAATCTGGAACATTTGCTGATGGCTCACTTTCTGTAATCGTTCCATCACCCAGATTCCAACGGTGGAATTTGACACGCTCAATAACTGGTAATTCCAAAGTCTCAATCTTGTCAAAAGCTTTTTGACGGAGATCAGCCAACCAGCTTGGTTCAGCGTGCATTTCTGAAAAAAGTTTAATATTTTCTTTAGTCATTTACTTCTCCTAAAAGATACGAGGGAATTACAATTCTTCCTTGTAGTCGTAGCCAAGTTCTTCAGCTAGTTTTGCGTATCCTTCACGTTCCAAACGCGCAGCCAATTCTGGACCACCAGAAAGGACAACACGACCTTCCATCATGACGTGTACCACATCAGGTGTGATGTAGTTCAAAAGACGTTGGTAGTGAGTGATAATCATAGCACCAAAACCTTCACCACGCATAGCATTGACACCTTTAGAAACAACTTTAAGAGCGTCAATATCAAGACCAGAGTCAATCTCATCCAAAAGGGCAAAAGTTGGTTCCAACATCAAAAGTTGAAGAATCTCATTACGTTTTTTCTCACCACCAGAGAAACCTTCGTTGAGGTAACGCTCAGCCATTTCTTCTTTCATGTTGAGCAATTCCATCTTCTCATCCAATTTAGTGATAAACTCACGAACTGAAATTTTTTCATCATCTTCTTTACCAGCATTCATGGCTGCACGAAGAAACTCAGCGTTAGTAATACCAGGAATTTCTGATGGGTATTGCATAGCAAGGAAAAGTCCCATACGCGCACGCTCGTCAACTTCCAACTCAAGGATGTTTACGCCATCAAACAAGACTTCACCTTTGGTAACTTCATAGTTTGGATTTCCCATGATAGCGGCAGAAAGAGTCGATTTACCTGTACCATTTGGTCCCATGATAGCGGCGATTTCTCCTGTTTTCAGGGTCAGGTTAACCCCTTTTAAAATTTCTTTTCCTTCAATCTCAACGTGAAGATCTTTGATCTCTAATACTGACATGATAGTTCCTTTCTTTTTCAAGGCCTTTACAGTTCTTACTGGAAACATACTTGATTTCCCTAGAAAATACGGTAAAAGCTCAATAAATATACTTTTATAGTATAACAAAAAAAAGCCTAAAAGGCTTTGATTTTGTCTAGAAGCTGAGGACTAGTCTTTTCCTTTTAAATGCTGGTCAATGACATCTACAATCTTGCCCATCAAGTAACTAACTCGGAAATTTCTAAAGAGCAAAATAGCCCAAAAGGCTGCCATAATATAGCGACCAGTCATCCAGGCTTCATTGAAAAAATAGGTCTCAGCAGCTGTAAACAGTGCGATGATAATAAATTGTTGTCTATTCATAAACTTATTGTATCATGAAATCTTTCTTTAGTCTTCCTCTACCTTCATTTTATCTGCCAAAAATTCAAATCCTTCTGGAATCAGGCTTTCTTCCGCTTCTTTTTCAGTTTGAGAAGATTTGGCTTTGGCTGAAAAGGCTGCGCGAACTTCTTTCCATTCCTCCATGGAAATAGCTAAAATCTCGGGTGAAAAACCTGCAGCCTGACTGAGGATGTTACCAAACATGGTGTTGAGATTGTCCCGTTTCATTGTTTGACCAGCATTGAAATTAGATTCAAAAGCAAGAATGGCATGGTGTTCATTGGCCGCAACCGGTTGAGAACCAACCAGCAAAGCCTTGTCCGGTCCACCTAGACTTTCAATTACCTCTCCCCAGGCATTCTGCAAACGAATCAGATTTTGACGTGCTAAATCAGGATTTTCAACGGCCTCTTGTAAGATAGATTGCACTTTATTGCGATCCACACGATAGATTGTCTTGCCCGCTGCTGGGCGACTAGGAGCTGGACTTGTTGGCTTGGGCACCGTTCCCACATTGGCGAGTTCTTGTTTGAGACGGGCAACTTCCTGTCTCAGTGCAGAAATTTCATGTTCAACCGCTCCTGAAAGAGCTGATTCAGGCTTAATTTCCGCCAAACGGATGGTCATCATCTCAGCATAAATCTTGGGCTGCAAACTAGACTTAATATCTGCTAAACTGACTGTCGCTAAGCGAATCATTTCAAACAGATTTTCTTGAGGAAGTCCCAAGTTTTCCACAAAGACTGGGCTATGATGAGTGTTTTCTCCTCCTGTTTGAACAATTAACAAATCTCTTAAATAGTGCAAAAGATCGGTCACAAAACGAGTCATGCTCTTACCATTGTCAAAGAGAAGATTTAAGCATGCTAGGGCCTTTGGAACATCCTGTTGAGACAAGGCAGCCACATAATCATCCAAGGCTGATAGACTAATGGTGCCAGTAATTTCTTCAGAGATGGCAGTCGTCAGCTCATTTCCCTGTGTCAAACTCAGGGCTTGATCCAAAATAGACAAGGCATCCCGCATCCCACCTTCAGCCCGTCTGGCAATGATTTCCACAGCCTCTGGTTCAGAACTGATATTTTCTTTTTCTAAAATATAGTGAATATGCTCCTTAATATCCTGTGTCTTAATCGATTTAAATTCAAAACGTTGCACACGGGATAGAATAGTGGCAGGAATCTTGTGCAATTCAGTAGTGGCCAAAATAAAGACCACATTCTGTGTTGGCTCTTCCAGCGTCTTTAGAAGGGCATTAAAAGCCCCTGTAGACAGCATGTGAACCTCATCTATGATATAAACCTTATAACGAGCAAGACTAGGGGCGTAGGTAGATTTATCACGAATTTCACGAATTTCATCCACCCCGTTATTAGAGGCAGCATCCATTTCAATGACATCTTCTAAACTACCGTCTGTCACTGCTTGACAAATATAGCAGTTATTACAAGGTTCACCACCCACTTGATTTGGACAGTTCATAGCCTTGGCAAATATCTTAGCTACACTGGTTTTTCCCGTTCCACGAGGACCAGAAAAAAGATAAGCATGACTTATTTTCTCTTGCTCCACTGCCTGTTTAAGAGTCTTAGCTACAACTTCTTGACCAACCAACTGGGCAAAGTTTTGACTTCTATATTTTCGATAAAGTGCTTGATACATTAGGCTTTCTCCCCAAACATTGTAAAGTCCCATTCTGTCTTTTCAAGCAAAATAGCGACAAATTGTTCCAAATAATCTCGATCCATAGCATCATAATCATCAATCTCTGAAGAATCAAGATCCAGAACTCCAAGTAATTGACCATTCTTTATCATCGGCACAACAATTTCACTTTTAGCACTACTATCACAAGAAATATAGTTGGGATAAGTTGTTACATCACCAACCAGAACAGTTTCCTGAAAATGAGCTGCCTCCCCACAAACACCTTTTCCCAGTGCAATACGGATGCAGGAAACACCTCCTTGGAAGGGACCTAAAACCAATTCCTTTCCATCGAACAGATAAAAGCCTGAAAATACGGTATTAGGGAAGCGTGATTTTAGAAGAGCACTGGCGTTGGAAAGATTAGCCAAAACATTGGTTTCACCATCCAATAAAAAAGAGAGACCCTCATTCAACATTTGATAACGTGATTTTTTTTCTGATTCTAACATAGGACTATTATATCAAAAAAGGCTTACAGACAAAAGAAAAATCCTTTGTTTAGTAAACAAAGGATTTTGTGAATTTTCAATTTGATTAAAGTTCGATATCACCGAACAAGTCAGCCATTGAGAATCCTGTTTGTGTTTCTGGAAGTTCGAAATCACGTTTTTCTTGACGTTTTGGACGACGTGGACGAGCAGCACGTTTTTCTTCTTTTTGTCCTTCTTCTTGAGCTGGACGCTCTTCAAGAGCTTTGATAGAAAGTGATACGCGCTCTGCATCTGCGTTAACTTCAAGAACTTTAACTTGAACTTCTTGACCAACTTTAAGAGCTTCTTTTGGATTTTCAATACGTTTGTGTGAAATTTGTGATACGTGAACAAGTCCATCGATACCTGGCAATACTTCAACAAATGCACCGAAGTCAGTCAAACGTTTAACTGTTCCTTCTACTACATCACCTTTAGCCAATTTTTGCTCAACGCCATCCCATGGTCCAGGTGTTGTTGCTTTAAGTGAAAGTGATACACGTCCTTCTTCTTCGTTAAGATCAAGGATTTTCACTTCAATTTCTTCACCAACAGTTACAACTGATTTTGGTGATACGTTACGTTCGTGTGATAATTCAGTCAAGTGAACCAATCCGTCAACACCACCAAGATCGATGAAAGCACCAAAGCTTGTGATACGAGCAACTTTACCAGTTACAACATCACCAACAGCCAATTTACCGAATACTTCAGCGCGAGCTGCTGCAGTAGCTGCTTCAACAACTTCACGACGTGAAAGGATGAAGCGGTTTTCTTTAGCGTCAACTTCTTTGATTTTAGCATCAAATTCTTGACCTACAAAACGCTCAGTGTTACGTACGAAACGAGTATCCAACATTGAAGCTGGGATAAATCCACGAACACCTTCAAATTCTACTGAAAGTCCACCTTTAACGGCACGAGTTCCTTTAACAGTAACAACTTCTTCTTCGCGACCAACAAGTTTGTCCCATGCTTTGCGAGCTTCAAGGCGTTTTTTAGATACAAGGTATGTAACTGTATCAGTATCTTTACCAACTACTTGACGAAGTACAAGAACATCCAATACTTCTCCTACTTTAACAAAGTCATTGATATCTGCATCGCGATCGTTTGTCAATTCGCGAAGAGTCAAGACACCTTCAACACCAGTTCCAGAGATTGCAACGTTAGCTTGAGTCGCATCAACTGTCAATACTTCAGCACTAACAACATCACCAGTCTCAACTTGGCTAACGCTATTTAGCAAATCTTCAAATTCGTTCATCTAAAAAATCCTCCAACAATCAAGTTCTTCTTAAACTTGACATACTTATAATTTTTTTCCTAAGCACCCGCAAGGACATGTTCATATCGTTCACGTCTTTCAATTATAAAAATAAAATACCCTAAGATATTTTGATTTTTATCTTGATTATTACCTAAGAACTGGGGTAGCTGGATTCGAACCAACGCATGAGGGAGTCAAAGTCCCTTGCCTTACCGCTTGGCTATACCCCATTGATGAAATGGAGAGAGAGGGATTCGAACCCCCGAACCCGAAGGAGCGGATTTACAGTCCGCCGCGTTTAGCCTCTTCGCTATCTCTCCTACAATCAACATGGACCATTATATCATGAAAATTTCAAAAAAACAAGACTTATTTTGCTAAATTATAATTTTCAATCAAAATTTCCACAGCTTTTTCCAATTTTTTATAAAAACTATCGACATTTCCATTCTTTATGATGGCAAATTGTCCATCTAATTCGGCAATTTCTCCGATAACTTTTTTACCAATAGTCAAGGTATAACCTTCAAAACTGTCTTTTCCTACATTAACCTTGGCATCTGCTACTTGAATTTCAATTTTTTTATCTTTCTTGCTCATTTCATACCTCTCTTCACTTTTTCTATTTTACAAGAAAATCCCAAAACTAGCAAGAAAAAACTCTATATCATTCCAAGTCTGATATAGAGTTTTCTGCTTTATTTAATGTGTTTTTCTAGTTCTTTTTGGTACTTACCGTTTGATTCCAATTTTTCTTTTTGCCATTTTTTCAGTGCTTCTTCATATTCTTTTGTTGTAACGATATCTTTTTGCAATTTCATTCCTTTAAAGATATATGGGTCACCCTTAATACCAACTTGTGAGTACGGTTTTGAGAATGGCACGACATTACTTACAACTGGAGAACCACCTGATGAAGCTGTTGGCATCAATAATGAACTATCTGTCAACCAAGCTTGAGCCTTGGCATATTTTTCATAGCGCTCTTCAAGATTCGTAGTTTCTGAATCGGCATCATCCAATAATTTCTTATACTGGTCCAAACCAAGTTTCGCTACGACATCCTTATCTTTCCCTTTAGTAATACCGAGGTGCTTCATGGCAGAACCTGATTTAGGATCCATGATATTCAAGTAAGATGCTGGGTCTTGATAACTTGGAGCCCATCCTGTACTGTTCAAATCATAGTCTTTTTGAGAAGGAACACGCGCTTGAGAAGTGATTGTTTCCTTTTCATTATCTGTCATTTGAAGAACATCGATGACAACATTTTCAGCACCAAGAGTTGATTCGATAGACTGTTTGAAAGAGTTGCTTTGTTGAACGGCGATGGTATCTGTTTGTTCAACTGGGACATCCAAGTGAATTGGGAATGTTACCCCTTTAGATTCCAAGTCTTTCTTAGCTTTTTCGAAAGCAGCTTTAGCCTTGTCAGGGTTGTAGATAGAATCCTTACCATCCACTAACTCAACACCTTTCCATTGGTCACCATAGTTCACCAACTCAGCTTGGGCAATTTGACCAAAGTTCTTGCCACCTGCTTGCACAAAGTTGTCAGGAACAAGGCTGTTACGAATAATCTTATCCGCACCGTCTTCACCATTTAGCTGGGCAGCATAAGAATGGCGGTTGAAGGCAAAGTTGATAGCCTGACGGAAGTCCTTATTTAGCATAGCTTCTTTTGTAGAAGTCTTTTGTTCCTCACTTGTTTTCGCAGTTTTATTATATGACTGACGATTTACGTTAAAGGTGAAGTAATAGCTACTTGAGTCCTGTGGGCTATAAGTGATTTTATCTCCGTATTGTTCCAAAGTAGAAGCAAAGTTTGAGCTACTTGGGAAGAGACGGGCTGTCGTATAGGCACCAGAAGAGAAACTACGAATCAACGATTCCTGATCAGAACCATCGTAGTAAGTCAATTTAATCTTCTCAATTTTTACCTTCTCTTTATCCCAGTAGTTTGGGTTTTTCTCGTATTCGATCAACGATTTAGACGTCAAGGTCTTCAGGATATAAGGACCATTGTAGAGAATCCCTGCTGGAGTAACTGCTCCATAATCTTTACCTGATGCCTTCAAAAACTCTTCATTTACAGGCAACATCGTCGCTGTTGTAACTTTAGAGTTCCAGAAACTTTCTGGTTTGTTTAGGGTATATTCGACTGTGTAATCGTCCAAGGCCTTGACACCAACTGTAGAGAAATCATTGGTCTCACCAGTCATGTAGGCATCCAAGCCCTTGATTGAATTTTGGATGAGAGAGACACCATCTGACTTACCGTCAGCTACGTGTTTCAATCCTGTCACAAAGTCATGGGCTGTTACTTCTGCGTATTCTTCACCTTCTGAAGTATACCATTTAACCCCTTTACGAAGTTTATAGGTATAAGTCAAACCATCTTTTGAGACAGACCAATCTTCAGCTAAGGAAGGAATCACATTTCCGTATTGGTCATTTTCCATCAATCCATCAACCACATTCCCGATGACATCTGTTGTAGATGTACGAGTCGCTACACTATAGTCCAAAGACGCAGGATCTACTGCATAGACATATGAAAATGTTGTCGGTGCATCTGCTTCTTTATCAGCTTTTCCACAAGCCACTAATAGAGCTGTCGTGCTCAGGACTACTCCTGCTGTTAAGAGCCACTTTTTCGATTTCATCAAAAATCTCCTTTTGTTTATTTTAATCTACTTTTACAATCCAACCTTCTGGCGCTTCAATATCACCAAACTGAATACCTGTCAATTCATCATAGAGTTTACGAGTCACAGGACCAACTTCTGTTTCACTATAGAATACATGGAAATCATCACCGTGCTGAATTCCACCAATTGGTGAAATAACTGCTGCCGTACCACAGGCACCTGCCTCTACAAAACGATCCAGCTTATCAATTGGGACATCACCTTCAATAGGTGTTAAGCCCAAGCGATGTTCTGCCAAATAAAGCAAAGAATACTTGGTAATAGATGGCAAGATAGATGGACTCAATGGTGTTACAAATTCATTGTCAGCTGTAATTCCAAAGAAGTTAGCTGAACCGACTTCTTCAATCTTTGTATGTGTTGAAGGATCTAGATAGATAACATCTGAGAAATGACGTGATTTGGCCAATTTCCCTGGTAAGAGACTTGCAGCATAGTTTCCACCAACCTTAGCCGCACCTGTACCATTTGGAGCGGCACGGTCGTATTCATCCTGAATCAAGAAGTTGGTTGGAACCAAACCACCTTTAAAGTAATTACCAACTGGCATGGCAAAGATAGTGAAAATGTACTCTTCTGCTGGTTTTACTCCGATAATATCTCCTACTCCAATCAAAAGAGGACGAAGATAAAGGGTTCCACCTGTTCCGTATGGTGGTACGTATTCTTCATTCGCACGAACAACTGCCTTACAAGCTTCTACAAACATTTCTGTCGGAACTTGTGGCATCAAAAGACGATCACAAGTACGTTGCAGGCGTTTAGCATTTTCGTCAGGACGGAAAAGTTGAACACTATCATCCTTAGTACGGTAAGCTTTCAAACCTTCGAATGCTTGTTGTCCATAGTGAAGACTTGGAGAAGACTCTGAAATATGCAAAGTTGCATCCTCTGTAAGCTCTCCTTGATTCCATTGTCCATTTTTAAAATGAGCAATATAGCGATAAGGTAATTTCATATAGGAAAAACCGAGATTTTCCCAATCAATCGTTACTGTCATATTCCACTCCTTATTCTAAAAACCTATTTCTTTTATTCTACACTATTTTTCTAAAATAGCAAGTATATTTTGTAATTTTCAGAAAATTTCTTCAATAAAAAGAACCAGCTTTTAGAACTGATTCTTCATTTTACTTATTTGGCTTCTGGAAATACTTCTTTAAGATAAGCGTCAAAAACTTCTTCATCTGAAATCGTGTCAGAGATGAAGCTACCGTTACTTGTGCGTTCTGACAGATTCAAGTCTTGTAGTCGACTTTCATAGATTGTACCTTTGTTAGATTGAACAATCAGAGTTTGATCGTTCCCGTCCACTTCTGTACTGAAGAGATCACCTACAGATCCTTGCTCTGCAACTGCTCCTGCTAAGAAGACACGATGCGGTTTGTTTTTCAACTCACGCAAAACTTGTAAACCACGTTTGGCACGGCTGGTTGCTGGAATTTCCTCAATAGAAACACGTTTTAAACTACCACGTTGGGTCAAGAGATAGAATGATGAGGTGTTACAGATAAAGGCAGATTGGAGGACATCATCTTCTTTCAAATTCATAGCCTTGACACCTGCAGCCTTAGCACCGACAACTGGTACCTCTTCGATATTGAAACGAAGGGCATACCCATTTTGGCTAATCAAAAGAACATCATCTAGTTTAATCGGAGCCACTGCTACAATCTGGTCTGTATCGTATTTGAGCTTAGCATACTTGACAGACTTAGACTTGTAGGTTCGCCATGGAGAGAATTCTTTGCATTCTACACGCTTGATTTGACCGAGACGAGTCGCCGCAAAGTAGGTTGTCGCATCATCAAACTGATCCACGACTTCCACATAGAGGATTTCTTCGTTAGTTTCAAAGTTTGTGATGGTTTGGCTCAGATGCTCTCCGATATCCTTCCAGCGAATATCTGACAATTCATGGATTGGTCGATAAATGACATTTCCAAGTGTCGTGAACATCAAGAGATGCTGGGTTGTCTTAGCAGATTGAACAAAGATGAGACGGTCATCATCACGTTTGCCAATTTCTTCCAGAGTGGAAGCCGCAAAGGAACGTGGGCTGGTACGCTTGATGTAACCTGCCTTGGTCACGCTGACGTAGGTATCTTCCTCGGCGATCAGACTAGCTGTATCAATCTCAATTGCTTTCGCAGTGTCTTCTAAAGAACTCAAACGCGGTGTCGCGAACTTCTTCTTGACCTCACGAAGTTCTTTCTTCATGAGATTATACATAGTACGCTCATCACCGATAATAGCCGCCAGCATGGCAATCTTTTCACGAAGTTCTGCTTCTTCTTCCTGCAAGACAACCACATCGGTATTGGTCAAACGATACAGTTGCAAGGTTACGATAGCCTCAGCCTGCTCTTCTGTAAAATCATAGCTAACCTTGAGGTTTTCCTTGGCGTCCGCCTTATTCTCAGAAGCACGGATAAGAGCAATGACTTCGTCCAAAATCGAAATCACGCGAATCAAACCTTCAACGATATGGAGGCGTTTCTCAGCCTTTTCCTTGTCAAAGCGTGAACGCGCCAAAATTACTTCACGACGGTGGGCAATATAGCTAGACAAGATTGGAACGATCCCAACCTGACGAGGCGTGAAATTTTCAATCGCCACCATATTAAAGTTATAATTGATTTGTAGGTCAGTATATTTGAATAGATAGTTGAGAACAAGCTCCGTATTCGCGTCTTTCTTGAGCTCAATCGCGATACGAAGACCGTCACGGTCAGACTCATCACGAACCTCAGCAATCCCAGCTACCTTGTTATTAACACGAACATCATCGATTTTCTTGACTAGATTAGCCTTGTTGATTTCATAAGGAATCTCAGTAATAACGATTTGTTCCTTACCGCCTTTTAGCTTTTCAATCTCAGTCTTGGAACGAACAACAACGCGCCCTTTCCCAGTTTCATAGGCCTTCTTGATTTCATCACGACCCTGAATAATTCCTCCAGTTGGAAAATCTGGTCCAGGCAAGAATTCCATCAGCTTGTCAACCTTGGCTGTTGGGTGGTCAATCATGTAAACCGCAGCATCAATAACTTCAGCTAAATTATGGGGAGGAATGTCTGTGGCATAACCAGCTGAAATTCCGGTTGAACCATTGACCAAGAGGTTTGGAAATGCTGCCGGCAAAACTGTCGGCTCTTTCTCCGTATCGTCAAAGTTCCATGCAAAGGGAACTGTCTTTTTCTCAATATCCTGAAGAAGGTAGCCTGCAATCTCAGACAAACGCGCCTCAGTATAACGCATGGCCGCAGGCGGATCTCCGTCCATTGAACCGTTATTACCGTGCATTTCAACTAGAATCTCACGATTTTTCCAATCTTGTGACATACGAACCATGGCATCATAGATGGAACTGTCACCATGTGGATGGAAATTTCCCATGATGTTCCCGACTGACTTAGCAGACTTACGGTAGCTCTTGTCAAAGGTATTGCCATCCTTATTCATCGAATAAAGAATACGGCGCTGAACCGGCTTGAGTCCATCACGAATATCTGGCAAAGCCCGGTCTTGAATAATGTACTTGGAGTAGCGACCAAAGCGCTCTCCCATAATGTCCTCAAGGGACATGTTTTGAATGTTACTCATATAGGATACAGAGCCCGTAAAATACCAAGTGAAAATAGAAAATTCTTGAAGTAAGCAAGCTCACAAGAGAATTTATCTTTTTCACCCAGCATTTAGGGCGTGTTCAACTCCTTTCAAAAAATATAGAGTAGGTTTTTATGCAGTAAAAGATATTTTACGGGAATTAGTTCCATGTTCAGTTACCTTAAGGAACCAAACAATCCTTTCTGTAGTTTAATCTTTTAAATTAGTCAGCAATTAAGAAGTCTCTCCTTAGCATACTCAATCATCTTCTCAGCCACTTCCTTCTTGTAGTCAAAGTCCATCTTGTGAGCAAGAGATTGAGCTTCATGGTGGAAAAGTTGCATCGTAGCAAACAAAGACTGGGTGATTTTATCTAAACTTGAGAAATCAAGCAGATTTGAGAATTCTTTCTCTTTCTCTGCAGGTAAATACTGGAAAAGATACTTGTAGTTCTTGCCTACATCAATCGTCCCCTTATCTGCTGCGACCTGCCAAGCCAAGATTTTCAAGAATTCTTGTTGACAAATGCCATAGAGATGGTCCGTCGTATAAATGACTTGTTTGCGACAAATCCCCTTAACCACGTAGGCTGATACCCACCAAAATTCATTGCAGGCTTTTTCAAACTCTATCGCATTAGCTGGGCTTGTCCAGTAACGTTGAGGACTTGTAGTATAGGACTCAAACAAGCCTTTCTCATCTTTCAAAACTGTATAATCAGCTTCACTATCCACCCACTCTTGAATATACTCCGTAGGACAGAGGGTCAAGTCAATCCTATTGCCATCTTCAAAGAGCATGAGGTAGAGACGACGGTTGCCTAGGATATTATGTTGCTCAATGATACGAGTGCCAAACTGGTCTAACCAAGCAAGATTGCTTGTTAGAGTATCTAAGTTGTCCACGACATAGAGCACATCATAGTCTTGAAATTCGTCTTTTGGAGCTTGTGAATTTGTCCGCGAACCGGACATGGCGACAGCCTCAATTTGTAAAGTTTCAGCAGTCTGTAAAATTAATCTCAGCATTTGCGCTTCACTTCTATGTTGTCTGCACATATCTTTTATAGAGTCATTTTTCATAGCCGTCTTGCTCCTCTTTTTTTTGGATGCCTCGTATTCTTTTCTTCTCAAGTTCCCCTACAATGAATTGGATAGTCGAACCAATCCCCAAAACGATTAAAACAAAATAAAACAATTTAATATCGTTTCTATGATATATTTTAAAGCTTCTCCATAATACAAAAGTATTTACTAATGAAAGAAGGAAAAGTAAAATAGCATTGAATAGGAGTATTATAGCAAACTTACTCTTAAAATACCTATAATGTTTTCCAATCCTATAGAGGGTATATAATGAGAAAACAATCATCAAAGGGATGAAAGCAAGTGCATAAAATAAGATAAACCCTATTCCTGAGTATGGTTTACTTTCCATTGGTAAATCTAATAGACAGACACCAATAGTGAGGATGTTCAATATAAACAAGGATACTGTGCGAGCACACTCTTTTCTACCTTTATTGGTCATTAAATCATATATAATTCCAAAAATGGCTAGGAGAACAAGGAAAAAAGGAAACATTAATAACGTAATCAATACCGCACCTCCAATAGTTTTAGCGATTATGTACAGCTTTAAAACTGCTCATCAGAAAAACAATCGTTCATCTTTTGTTCAAAAACTCTCGCTCGTTTTTCTGCCAAATAGAATTTACTCCAAAACGCTCCGTCAGAAATTCTGGTGATTTGAAATTTGATGAGTCCAATCTATCCGTTTTTTAAAACAAATCGATTGTTTCCAGTATATTATAAACAGTATTGCGTACTTCCTCGTTCTGTTCTCCTTTGACTTGACATAATAGAATATTTGCTTTTAAAAGCCATTCATATTGGCTGTTTTTTAAAAGTTTACCTTTTTCATTAAAAAAACAAATTTCTTTATCTCTCAATTCATCAATAATATCAGGAGAAATTATAATATTTTCTGAACTATCAAAAATGTAATATTTTATAATATTTTCAAAAGAAGCAGTATCTTTTTCGTTCTTATAACCATCATACTTATCATTAAGTAACTTCAGCAATTTATCTTTCAAATAATCATTTTCTTCGTTTGGTACAACACAATAAAAATATGCTGGAAAATCTCTATTTTGTGGGATTAAACCAAAACTGCAGCCTAAATGATTCATAACTCCAGTATCGTTATAAGAAAACTCTGTACAGCCGGCACCACACCACTGAATATCGTTTTTCAATTTATAACCGTATACTTTAAAATGTTCATCAATTTTAGCATCACTTGGTAGAGTATGATTCATTACTTGATCAAATTTAATCTTTAATACATCTAAATTTGTTATATTTGTTTTAGTATTTGCAATTTTTGTTGCATTAGCATAAATGGAATTTCTTTTATTTCTTGTATCTGAAGAAAGTGATTTGCCTACTCCTTTTTCTGAGGCAATCAAATCATGGTAATCTATCAAGGCATATTTTTCTTTAGAAAAATGGTATAAAAAGAAACGATAAGCATATAAAAATATATATTGTTTTTCGGTAGGAATGGGTTTAAAAGTTTCTATTGGCGAAAAAATCTGATTGTCATGTTCTTCACAAAAAAGTGGCATAGTTCCAGCATCATTTATATTGACTTCATAAAATAATTCACTATATGATCTAGGATTTTGTAGATTACTAACAATATTTTTTATATCGGTCGAAAAAACCGAATATCCATTATCAGTTTTTCTTGCAATCTGCTTTTCTAATATATTTCTAGGAAAAGTGTGTGATTTAATCGGTTTTCTATCACAGTTGGAATACAGGCACTCTTTTCCTTTAGAATCGAAAAGTTGCTTGACTCTATTCCTATCGTGGGATTGAAGTTGTTTTCTCTCACTTTCTGAAATATCACGAAGATTATTCCGTTTCATTTGTTTTCGTAACTTCTCTATTTTTAAATGGCAATGTTTGTATTTTTTGCCTGAATTGCATGGACATTTATCGTTTCTACCGATAGACACCTCTCCACCTCCTTTCTATAATGTATATTTATTTTTTTATTGCAGCACACTCCTAAAACACCATCTCCCCACTCTCTTCCAGCGTAAACTTGACATTATCCTCAATCCACTTACGGCGTGGTTCGACCTTATCGCCCATGAGGACATTGACACGGCGTTCGGCGCGTGCTAGGTCTTCGATGGTGACACGTATGAGGGTACGGGTTTCTGGATTCATGGTTGTTTCCCAGAGCTGGTCCGCATTCATCTCACCAAGTCCCTTGTAGCGTTGGAGTGTTGCGCCTTTACCAAACTGCTTGCGGAGTTCTTCAAGTTCTCCGTCTGTCCATGCGTAGGCCACTTCTTCTTTCTTGCCTTTACCTTTTGACATCTTGTAAAGAGGCGGGAGGGCGATATAAACATGTCCTGCCTCAACTAGCGGACGCATGTAGCGGTAGAAAAATGTCAAGAGTAAAGTCTGAATGTGGGCACCGTCGGTGTCCGCATCAGTCATGATAATGATCTTGTCATAGTTTGCATCTTCAATGGAGAAGTCTGCTCCAACACCCGCACCAATGGTATAAATCATGGTATTGATTTCTTCATTTTTGAGGATATCCGCCATCTTGGCTTTAGCTGTATTGATAACCTTACCTCGAAGGGGCAAGATTGCCTGGAACTTTCGGTCACGGCCTTGTTTGGCAGAACCTCCGGCAGAATCCCCCTCGACTAGATAGAGTTCATTCTTAGCTGGATTCTTAGACTGGGCTGGGGTCAATTTCCCAGACAACAAGCCCTTGTCTTTTTTATTTTTCTTACCATTTCGGCTCTCATCACGCGCCTTACGTGCCGCTTCACGAGCGTCACGGGCCTTGATAGCCTTGCGGATGAGGTTAGAAGCCAATTCCCCATTTTCCATAAGGAAAAAGGTCAACTTATCCGCCACAATTCCATCCACAACGGGACGAGCTAGTGGGCTTCCAAGTTTGTCCTTGGTCTGACCTTCAAACTGGAGGTGTTCTTCAGGAACCAAGATAGAAAGAACGGCTGCTAGTCCCTCACGATAGTCTGAACCTTCAAGGTTTTTATCTTTTTCCTTGAGAAGCCCCGTCTTACGCGCATAGTCGTTCATAACCTTGGTAATGGCAGACTTGAGACCTGTCTCGTGCGTACCACCATCTTTGGTGCGAACGTTATTAACAAAGGACAGAATGTTATCTGAGAATCCATCATTGTACTGGAGAGCTACTTCCACTTGGAACCCGTTGTCTTCACCTTCAAAGTAAAGGACTGGCGTCAAGGTTTCCTTGTCTTCGTTGAGGTAAGAAACAAAGTCCTGCACCCCGTTCTCATAGTGGAATTCAATAGCTTCCTCTGTTCGTTTGTCCGTTAATGACAAGGTCACATTTTTCAAGAGAAAGGCTGATTCATTAAGACGCTCTGAGATGGTATTGTACTTGAAGTCTGTCGTAGAGAAGATCGTCGCATCAGGCATAAAAGTAACCTTGGTACCTGTTTTAGACTTGGGTGCTGTACCGATTTTCTTCAGAGTCGTGACAGGTTTTCCACCATTTTCAAAACGTTGCTTGTAGATTGCCCCATCGCGAGTGATTTCAACTTCTAGCCAACTTGAAAGAGCGTTAACAACGGAAGAACCCACCCCGTGGAGACCACCAGATGTCTTGTAGCCACCTTGACCAAATTTTCCTCCAGCGTGGAGAATAGTAAAGATAACCTCAACAGTTGGAATTCCCATAGCATGCATACCAGTTGGCATCCCACGTCCGTGGTCTTGTACAGTCAAACTCCCATCTTTATTGATGGTCACATCAATACGGTCACCAAATCCAGACAAGGCTTCATCGACAGCATTATCAACGATTTCCCAGACTAGGTGGTGGAGACCAGCACCATCGGTCGATCCGATATACATCCCTGGACGTTTTCGGACCGCATCCAACCCTTCTAGCACCTGAATGGCATCATCATTATAATTGTTTATATTGATTTCCTTTTTTGACACAAGGAACCTCCTATTCGTTCATCTTTACTATTCTACAAGTTTTCCAAGGATTTTGCAAAATTTTTCTTTCTCCGGTGTGACAATTTCAGAAGAGATTCTCTGCCTTTCTTCTCCATTTCATGATATAATAGGAGTATGATTACAATAGTTTTATTAATCCTAGCCTATCTGCTGGGTTCGATTCCGTCTGGTCTCTGGATTGGACAAGTATTCTTTCAAATCAATCTGCGCGAGCATGGTTCTGGTAACACAGGAACGACCAATACCTTCCGTATTTTAGGAAAAAAAGCGGGAATGGCAACCTTTGTGATTGATTTTTTCAAAGGAACCCTAGCAACGCTTCTTCCGATTATGTTTCATCTGCAAGGCGTTTCGCCTCTCATCTTTGGACTTTTGGCTGTTATTGGCCATACCTTCCCTGTCTTTGCAGGATTTAAGGGTGGCAAGGCTGTCGCGACCAGTGCTGGAGTGATTTTCGGATTTGCACCTGTCTTCTGTCTCTACCTTGCAGTTGTTTTCTTTGGAACCCTCTATCTTGGTAGTATGATTTCACTATCTAGTGTCACAGCATCTATCGCGGCTGTCATTGGAGTTCTACTCTTTCCACTTTTTGGTTTTATCCTGAGTCACTACGACCCTCTCTTTATAGCCATTATCTTGGCTCTTGCTAGCTTGATTATCATTCGCCATAAGGACAATATCGCTCGTATCAAAAATAAAACTGAAAATCTTGTCCCTTGGGGACTGAACTTAACCCACCAAAACCCTAAAAAATAAAACGCCAGTTCTGAACTGCCCCCCAAAAGTTAGACAGAAAAAATCTAACTTTTGGGGTGTTTTTATTATGAAATTAACTTATGATGATAAAGTTCAGATCTATGAACTTAGAAAACAAGGATATAGCTTAGAGAAGCTTTCAAATAAATTTGGGATAAACAATTCTAATCTTAGGTATATGATTAAATTGATTGATCGTTACGGAATAGAGTTCGTCAAAAAAGGAAAAAATCGTTACTATTCTCCTGATTTAAAACAAGAAATGATTCATAAAGTCTTACATGAAGGCTGGACTAAAGATAGAGTTTCTCTTGAATACGGTCTCCCAAGTCGTACGATACTTCTTAATTGGCTAGCACAATACAAGAAAAACGGGTATACTATTGTTGAGAAAACAAGAGGGAGAGTACCTAAAATGGGACGTAAACGGAAGAAAACTTGGAAGGAAATGACAGAACTAGAGCGACTCCAAGAGGAGAATGAACGCTTACGTACCGAGGTTGCTTACTTAAAAAAATTAAAAGAGCTGGAAGACAGGGACGAAGCCATACAGCAAGAAAGGCAGAGACAATTAGAGAAATGGGTTCAGGAGGATTTCGACTAGATTTACTTCTTGAAGCGGCTCGTTTACCTCGCTCAACTTACTACTATCAGTTGAAGAAACTAGATGGACTTGACAAAGATAAAGAGCTTAAAACCGAAATTCAGGCCATTTATAATGACCATAAAGGAAATTATGGCTATCGGAGAGTTACTCTTAAACTAAGAAATCGTGGTTTTGTAGTGAATCATAAGAAAGTTCAACGTCTGATGAAGCTCCTTGGTTTAATAGCTCGAATTCGTCGGAGACGAAAGTATTCTTCCTACCAAGGAGAGATTGGCAAGAAAGCAGAGAATCTCATTCAACGCCAGTTTGAAGCATCGAGACCAATGGAAAAGTGTTATACGGATGTGACAGAGTTTGCCATTCCAAATAGCACGCAGAAATTGTATTTATCGCCTGTTTTAGATGGCTTTAACAGCGAAATTATTGCTTTTAATCTTTCTTGTTCTCCTAATTTAGAACAAGTAAAAACGATGTTGGAACAGGCCTTCACAGAGAAACACTACGAGAATACGATTCTCCATAGTGACCAAGGTTGGCAATACCAGCATGCATCTTACCATCAATTTTTGGAGAGTAAGGGAATTCAAGCATCCATGTCACGAAAGGGCAACAGCCCAGACAACGGTATGATGGAATCTTTCTTTGGCATTTTAAAATCCGAAATGTTTTATGGCCATGAGAAAAATTTTAAATCACTTAATCAATTGGAACAAGCCATTATAGACTATATCGATTACTACAACAACAAACGAATTAAGGTAAAACTAAAAGGACTTAGTCCTGTGCAATACAGAACTAAATCCTTTCAATAATTATTTGTCCAACTTTTTGGGGTCAGTACATTTGAACAGAATGTACTGACGTTTTTTTGTATGCTTATTTTGATTTGATATAGTTGATACCATCTGCTTTTGGTGCGACTGCTTTTCCAAAGAAGGCTGCCAAGACAAGAATGGTCAAAACATAAGGTGCGATTTGAAGGTAAACCGCAGGAACTCCTTGTAGGAATGGCAATTGAGATCCGATAACAGCCAAACTTTGTGAAAGCCCAAAGAAGAGACTAGATAGCATGGCTCCGATTGGATTCCATTTTCCGAAGATCATCGCAGCAAGAGCAATAAATCCAGGTCCAACAATAGTTGTCACTGAGAAGTTAACTGAGATTGATTGAGCATAAATCGCTCCCCCAATTCCACCTAGGAAACCTGAAATGATAACCCCTAAATATCTCATCTTGTAGACATTTATTCCCAAAGTATCTGCTGCTTGAGGATGTTCACCTACAGAGCGGAGACGAAGACCAAAACGGGTCTTGAAGAGGATAAACCAAGCAAGAAATGAGAAGGCAATCGCGATATAACCTAGCAGACTTGTTGATTTGAAGAAGATATCACCAATCACTGGGATATTAGCTAAGACTGGGAAGTCAAAGCGTCCAAAAGTCTGACTTAGGTTGTCGGTTTGTCCTTTGTTATAAAGAACTTTCACTAAGAAAACAGCCAAGGCAGGCGCCATTAAGTTCAATACCGTACCGCTGACAACATGGTCTGCACGGAAATGAACCGTTGCTGCTGCGTGGATGATAGAGAAAACACCACCAACCAATCCTGCAACTATCAAAGATAGCCATGGAGTTGCTGCTCCAAATTGTTCTGCAAATTCAAGGTTAAAGACAACTCCAGAAAAAGCACCCATAACCATAATTCCTTCAAGGCCGACATTTACGACACCACCACGTTCAGAGAAAACACCACCAATACTTGTAAAGATGAGGGGCGCTGAGTAAATCAGCATAGAAGACACCAAGAGGGTGAGCAAGGTTGTAATAGACATCTTTACTTACCTCCTTTAACTTGTTTTTTCGGTTTGACAAAGCGTTCGATAAGGTAATGAACACTGACAAAGAAGATAATAGACGCTGTTACAATGCTGACAAGCTCAGACGGTACCTGCGCTGCATTCATACCAGGGGCTCCAACTTGGAGAACACCAAATAGGAAGGCTGCAAAGAGAATACCAATTGGTGAGTTGGCCGCAAGCAGACTAACCGCCATCCCGTTAAATCCGACAGCTAATGACGACCCCTGAACATAAACGTTCTGGAAGGTTCCCAGACCTTCAACAGCTCCACCAAGACCTGCCAAAGCACCTGAAATAATCATTGAGAGGATAATCGTTCTTTTTGCAGAAATACCAGCATATTCTGAAGCATGTGGATTAAGACCAACCGCACGGATTTCAAAACCAAGGGTTGTTTTCTTGAGCATGAACCAAATGACTGCAACGGCAATGAGAGCAAAGAAAATACCAATATTCATCCGTGAATTACCAGTCAACTCAGCCAACCAAGGTGTCTGGTAGGTTGCATTAGCCCCAACACGAATGGTCGAATCTGTACTTTGCATGAAGTCTTTAGGAAAGGCATGGATAAAGGCATTTCCTACATACAAGACAATGTAGTTCATCATGATGGTTACGATAACCTCTGATGTTCCTAGATAAGCTCTAAGGATACCTGGAATCGCGCCGACAATCCCACCTGCAATCAAGGCAATCACGATAGTTGCTAGAATCATCAAAGGACGTGGCATATCTGGATACGACAAGGCAAACCAACCACTAAGAATCCAACCAGCCAAAGCCTGACCAGGAAGTCCAACGTTAAAGAAACCTGCACGACTGGCAACGGCAAAGCCAAGACCAATCAAGACCAAAGGTCCCATGGCACGGAAGATTTCCCCAATCCCACGCAGACTACCAAAGGCTGTATAGAACAATTCTTCGTAGCCCCAAATAGCATCATAACCAAAGATCCACATGACAATGGCTCCGAGTAAAATTCCTAGGAAGACAGAAATCAAGGGAACCGAAATTTGTTGTAATTTTTTAGACATCACTCTTCTCCTTTCCCAAGTTTCCACCAGCCATCAAGACACCAAGTTCTTGTTTATTGGTTGTTTCTGGTGATACAATACCTTGAATCTTACCATCGTGGATAACGGCAATACGGTCTGAGACGTTTAAAATCTCATCTAATTCAAAGCTGACAACAAGGACAGCCTTGCCATTATCACGCTCTTCAATCAAGCGTTTGTGGATATATTCAATGGCACCGACATCCAACCCACGAGTTGGCTGGCTGACGATAAGGAGTTCAGGATCTCGATCAATTTCACGAGCAATAATTGCTTTTTGTTGATTTCCTCCTGAGAGTGCAGCTGCAGGAACAAATTCACTGGCAGCACGAACATCAAATTCTTCCATTAGCTTTTTAGCATAAGAAGTAATATTTGAATAGTTCAAAATTCCATTTTTACTATGTGGTTCTTTGTAGTAGGTTTGAAGGGCAATATTTTCAGAAATCATCATTTCCAAAATCAAACCATCACGGTGACGGTCTTCTGGAACGTGCCCAACACTCAACTCTGTAATCTGACGTGGCTGCAAGCCTACAATTGAATCTCCTTTTAGCTCGATGCTACCAGATTCAACCTTGCGAAGACCTGTAATGGCTTGAATCAGTTCAGACTGACCATTTCCATCAATCCCCGCAATACCAACAATCTCTCCAGCACGAACATCCAAGGACAAATTTTTAACAGCTGGAACACCACGGTTTTCATTGACCACCAAATCTTTGATTGACAAGACCACTTCTTTTGGTTGAGAGGCTTGCTTCTCTGTTTTAAAGGAAACAGAACGACCTACCATCATTTCTGCCAAATCAGCATTGGTAGCCCCTGCGATTTCGACAGTTTCAATTGATTTCCCACGACGGATAACTGTAACGCGGTCAGAAACTGCTCGAATCTCGTCCAACTTATGGGTAATCAAGATAATTGATTTTCCTTCTTTGACAAGATTTTTCATAATAGCCATCAACTCATCAATTTCTGATGGAGTCAAAACAGCCGTTGGTTCGTCAAAGATAAGGATATCAGCCCCCCGATAAAGGGTTTTTAAAATTTCTACACGTTGTTGGGCTCCAACTGAGATATCTGCTACCTTGGCAGAAGGGTCAACAGCTAAGCCATAACGTTCAGAAAGAGCCTTGATTTCTTTGCTAGCTCCAGCGATATCTAGCACACCATTTTTAGTCAATTCACTACCTAAAATGATGTTTTCAGCCACTGTGAAGGCTTCTACCAACATAAAGTGCTGGTGAACCATTCCGATTCCCAAGCTAGCTGCTTTAGATGGTGAGTCGAGGTTGACAACTTGACCGTTGACCACAATTTCACCACTGGTTGGTTCAAGAAGCCCTGCTAACATGTTCATGAGCGTGGACTTTCCAGCCCCATTTTCTCCTAAAAGTGCATGAATTTCACCTTTTCGTAGGTGCAGGTTGATTTTGTCGTTGGCAACAAATTCACCAAACACCTTGGTAATATCACGCATCTCAATGACATTTTCGTGTGCCATGTGCTCTTCCTTTCAGAGTCTTATTTTATTTCAATAAAACTTGCTAGTTTCTCTAGTAGCAAGCTTTACTGAGACAAAATGACTTTGTCTCAACTCTTAAAAAAGCGGCCGAGGGCCGCTTCCTAAGAAATGACTTCCATCCATTATTTTGCAGGAACTTTTACGCTTCCATCAAGGATTTTAGCTTTTGCATCTTCAACAGCTTTTTTACCTTCTTCTGAAAGGTTTGTTACTGCCAAGTCAACACCTTTATCTTTCAATGAGTAAACGATTACTTGACCGCCAGGGAACTCACCTTTTTCTGCTTTGTTAGCAATATCTTTTACAGTTGTGCCAACTTGTTTCAAAGTAGATACAAGAACAAAGTTTGATTCTTTACCATCTTTAGAAGTGTATTTACCTTCTACTTCTTGGTCACGGTCAACACCGATAACCCAAACTTTTTCACTTTCAGGACGGCTCTCGTTGAGTGATTTTGCTTCTGCAAAGACACCTGCACCTGTACCACCAGCTACTTGGTAAACAACGTCTGCACCAGCTGCGTATTGTGCCGCTGCAATTGTTTTACCTTTGGCATTATCATTAAATGAACCAGCATAGTCAACTTGTACTTTTATAGATGAATCTACCGAGGCAACACCTGCCTTGAAACCAGCTTCAAAACGAGAGATAACTTCAGACTCCATACCACCTACAAAACCAACTTGTTTTGTTTTAGTTGTTTTAGCCGCTGCAACACCAGCAAGGTAAGCAGCTTCGTTATCGGCAAATGTTACACTAGCAACATTCTTTTGATCTTTAATCACATCATCAATCAAGACATAGTTCAAGTCAGAGTGGTCTTTTGCTGCTTCTTCAACCGCATTGTGAAGGGCAAAACCAACACCGAAGATTAGGTTGTAGCTTCCAGCAGCTTGTTGCAAGTTGTTAGCATAGTCAGCTTCACTTGTTGATTGGAAGTAAGTGAAACCTTTATCTTTTGAAAGATTGTGTTCTTTACCCCAGTCTTGCAAACCTTCCCAAGCTGATTGGTTGAATGATTTGTCATCAACACCACCAGTATCAGTGACGATTGCTGCTTTTGTCTTCACATCAGAAGATGAAGCTGCGTTACGAGAAGAGCGGTTACCACATGCAGCAAGTCCAACTGCTGCTACTGCAACTAGACCAAGGCCTAGCCATTGTTTCTTGTTCATTACTGAACCTCCTAAATAAGATGTGCAACGATGTTGCAAGTATGGATTTGTTGGCCACAAGGACCGTGCCACTCAGAGAGCGACTCAGACTAGTTTAAGTCTGTAAAAGAGTATGGAAGTAATTCCCCGACCGTCATCTCGACCGTCGATTTATCTTTTGCGACTAAGGTCACTTTTAGATCTTGTTCAAAAAATTCAGCCATCACTTGGCGACAAGCACCACATGGTGAAATTGGTTTTTCAGTCTCTCCATAGACAATCAATTCTGAAAATTCTCTTTGACCTTCAGAAACTGCTTTAAAAATCGCTGTGCGTTCTCCACAGTTGGTCAAAGAATAACTAGCATTCTCAATATTGACACCTGTATAAGTGCTACCATCTTTCGCCACCAGAACAGCTCCGACTGGAAAATGAGAATAGGGCACATAGGCTTTCTTGCTGGTTTCAATTGCTAGTTCAATCAACTCAGTAGTCGCCATCAGCCAATTCTCCTTTTAAAATGGCTACCCCAGCTGACGTTCCGATACGGGTCGCCCCTGCTTCTACAAATGCAAGAGCATCTGCATAAGAACGAGCTCCACCGGCAGCCTTGACACCCATTTCTGGTCCAACTGTTTCACGCATTAATCTAACATCTGCTACCGTAGCACCACCAGTTGAAAAGCCAGTTGAAGTTTTTACGAAGTCAGCTCCCGCTTTTTGGGCCAATTGGCAAGCCACAACTTTTTCTTGGTCTGTCAGAAGGCAAGCTTCAATAATGACTTTCACTAACTTGTCACCACTTGCTTCCACTACTGCACGAATATCCGACTCAACCAAGGCTAAATTGCCTGATTTGAGAGCCCCAACATTGA
Source organism: uncultured Streptococcus sp. (assembly GCF_963518475.1). Taxonomy (GTDB): domain Bacteria; phylum Bacillota; class Bacilli; order Lactobacillales; family Streptococcaceae; genus Streptococcus. The sequence continues at coordinate 49,854 of NZ_CAUQJA010000011.1, forward strand.
TTACCATGTCAATCTCATCAGCCCCATTTTGGATAGCTTCTTTTGTTTCAAAAGCTTTCACAGTTGAAGTTGTTGCTCCCAAGGGGAAACCTACTACTGTGCAGACCTTGACATCTGTGCCTTCAAGCCCTTTTTTAGCATGTTCAACCCAGGCCGGATTAACGCAAACACTGGCAAAATCATACTCTCTAGCTTCAGACAACAAACAATCAATTTGATTTTCTGTCGCATCTTGTTTCAAAAGTGTATGATCGATATATTTATTTAATTTCATATTCGGATTCTCCTGCAGTTTATGAGATTATTTCTATGATTTCTCGTAAACTTTGCACACTATCATTTATTTTAACATATTTTTGAAAATCTGTAACTAGCTGAGGAGAAATTTTTCCATTTGTGTATACTTTTGCAACAATTTCTCCCTTTTGAACGGAATCTCCAACTTTCTTTTCAAAAACAATTCCTGTTTCATAGTCCAAGGCATCAGACTTGACTGCACGGCCAGCACCCAGTCTCATGGCATAAAGACCAAATTCCATAGCTGGAAGAGCTGAAATGACACCCGCTTCCTGAGCAAGGATTTCCACCACATGGGCTACATTTACAGGACGATATAGGTCTTCCAAGTCTCCACCTTGGGCTTGGACCATCTCCTCAAACTTAGCCAGTGCCTGCCCATTTTCAAGATGTTGGCGAACTTCTTCAACTGTTTTATTTACATTTGCCAGGCCAAGCATAATTTGAGCCAATTCACAGATGAAGTGGGTAATATCCTGACGGCCTTGACCTTGTAAAATCTCCAGTGCTTCAAGGATCTCCAGACGATTTCCAATCGCTCGTCCCAAAGGTTGACTCATATCCGTAATGACTGCTACCGTTTTTCTACCAACTGCCTTACCAAGTTCCACCATGGTTTGAGCCAATTCACGCGCCTCATCAACCGTCTTCATGAAGGCACCCTCACCGACAGTCACGTCTAGCAAAATAGCATCCGCTCCTGCCGCGATTTTCTTACTCATCACCGAACTAGCAATCAAAGGAATCGTGTCAACAGTTGCGGTCACATCACGTAGGGCGTAGAGAAGCTTATCTGCTTTGACCAGCTGGTCTGATTGCCCAATGACAGATACTCCAATATCCTGAACCTGATGAATGAAATCCTCTTGACTACGTTCTACTTGATATCCCTTAATGGACTCCAATTTATCAATTGTTCCACCAGTATGACCGAGACCACGACCACTCATTTTCGCGACTGGAACTCCAAAGCTTGCAACAAGAGGAGCCAAAATCAAGGTCACCTTATCACCAACACCCCCAGTAGAATGCTTGTCAACCTTAACCCCATCAATAGCAGATAAATCAAACTCTTGACCTGTCTGAACCATTTTCATAGTTAGGTCAGAGATTTCTCGAGTCGTCATTCCTTTGAAATAAACAGCCATAGCAAAGGCAGACATCTGATAATCAGGAACAGTTCCTGACACATAGCCTTCAACTAGCCATTCAATTTCACTCGAAGTCAGTTCTTGACCATCTCGTTTTTTTTGGATTAAATCAACTGCTCTCATTCGTTCACACTTCTAAGGATATAGTATCCCTTATCTTTTTTGACGATTTCACAATTGCCAAACACATCCTCCATCTTTGACTTGGCACTTGGAGCCCCTTGTTTCTTCTGGATAACGATTGTTAAATCTCCACCAGTTTCCAAAAAATCTTTACTTTTCTCAATGATTTCATGAACCACTTGCTTTCCCGCACGGATAGGAGGATTGGAAATGACATGTTCAAATTTCCCTTCAACTTGTTCATAGATGTTGGACTGGAAAATCGTCGCTTCTACTTTATTTCGTTCAGCATTTTGTCGCGCTAAATCCAAGGCACGATTATTGATATCGACCATGGTCGCCTGAACTCCATAAGCCTTAACTAAGGACAAGCCCAGAGGCCCATAACCACAGCCTACATCAAGGACATTCTCTCCTTGGTTGACCTCAAGACACTTGAGCAAGAGTTGACTTCCAAAATCAACCATTTTCTTGCTAAAAACACCCGCATCCGTTAAAAAGGTCATTTTTTGTCCCAACAATTCTACTCGCAACTCATGAATATCGTGAGCAGCGTCAGGATTTTCTGCATAATACATTTTACTCATGAAACTATTTTACCATAATTTAACGAAATATTAAATCGTTTCCAAGTAATTTGACAATACGATGTAGTTTGTTATTATTTTTCTAATCGAAAGAAACTTTTTCTATCAGATACTAGATGTTTTTAGTCCCAAAATATGCTATACTAAGATATCGAATCAGAAAGACAAACTTATGACCAACGAATTTTTACATTTTGAAAAAATCAGCCGCCAGACTTGGCAATCTTTACATCGGAAGACAACACCTCCTTTGACTGAAGAGGAATTAGAATCCATCAAGAGTTTTAATGACCAGATTAGCTTGCAGGATGTTACCGATGTCTATCTTCCACTAGCCCATCTCATCCAAATTTACAAGCGTACCAAGGATGATTTGGCCTTTTCAAAAGGAATTTTCCTTCAACGTGAAAGCAAATCTCAGCCTTTTATCATTGGGGTTTCTGGGAGTGTTGCCGTTGGAAAATCCACAACCAGTCGCCTACTTCAAATCCTACTGTCCCGTACACTTACAGATGCTACAGTTGAGTTGGTAACAACTGACGGCTTTCTCTATCCCAACCAGACCTTGATTGAACAAGGGATTTTAAATCGCAAGGGATTTCCTGAAAGCTATGATATGGAAGCTCTTCTCAACTTCCTGGATCGCATCAAAAATGGACAAGATGTGGATATTCCTGTCTATTCTCATGAAGTCTACGACATCGTACCTGAGGAAAAACAAAGCGTCAAAGCTGCAGACTTTGTAATTGTTGAGGGGATTAATGTCTTTCAGAATCCACAAAACGAGCGTCTCTATATCACTGACTTCTTTGACTTTTCAATCTATGTTGATGCCTCAGTAGATGACATCGAGAGTTGGTATCTTGATCGTTTCTTGAAAATGCTGAGCCTAGCTCAAAACGACCCTGATAGCTACTACTATCGTTTTACTCAAATGCCGATTGGGGAAGTGGAATCCTTTGCCCATCAGGTCTGGACCAGTATCAATCTCACAAATCTACAAAATTATATTGAACCAACCAGAAATCGTGCGGAAGTGATTCTTCATAAAACAAAGAACCATGAAATCGATGAAATTTACTTAAAAAAATAATTTTCCCTTGTCAAAACGTAAGTTTTCAGATATAATAGTATAGTTAGTAAATATGGAGGTAAGAACATTGGCAAACATTAAATCAGCTATCAAACGCGCTGAATTGAACGTTAAACAAAACGAAAAGAACTCAGCTCAAAAATCAGCTATGCGTACTGCTATCAAAGCTTTCGAAGCAAACCCATCTGAAGAACTTTTCCGTGCTGCTAGCTCAGCTATCGATAAAGCAGAAACTAAAGGTTTGATTCACAAAAACAAAGCAAGCCGCGATAAAGCTCGTCTTTCAGCTAAACTTGCTAAATAAGAAACAGTCCATGAGGCTGTTTTTTTGTCCCCAAATAGGAAAAGGTAGAAAATGAAAATTGCAATCATCGGATATTCTGGTGCTGGTAAGTCAACTCTAGCTGAAAAGTTATCTCTCTACTACTCAATCCCCAAACTTCACATGGACACACTCCAATTTCAACCCGGTTGGCAAGACAGTGACCAAGAATGGATGTTGACCGAGATGAAAAGCTTTCTCACCAAGCATGAAGCTTGGATCACTGATGGGAATTATTCTTGGTGCTATTACGAAGAAAGAATGCAGGAAGCTGACCAAATCATCTTTCTTAATTTTTCGCCATTGACCTGTCTCTTTCGAGCTTTTAAGCGTTATCTCAAATACCGAGGCAAGGTCAGAGAAAGTATGGCAGCTGGTTGTCAAGAACAATTTAATTGGGAATTTATCAGATGGATTCTCTGGGATGGACGGACTAAAGCTCAAAAAGAGAATTACCAAAAACTTTGCCAAGAATACTCACATAAAGTCACTATTCTTCGAAACCAAAGAGAGCTAGATCAATTTCTAGATAAGAAAAGGAAGTCCTCCAATTCATAAAGAAGGGCTTCCTTTTTTGGCTATAATTATTCTGCAATCAATGTTTCCAAACCAACCTTCATCATATCAGTGAAGGTGTTTTGGCGTTCTTCTGCAGTTGTGTCTTCGTCTGGATTGACCAAACTATCAGAAATAGTCATGATAGCAAGGGCGTCAACATGGTGTTGGGCAGCAAGATAGTAAAGTGCTGCTGCTTCCATTTCCACAGCCTTAACTCCCCATTTACCAAGTTCGATGTTCTTTTCAAAGTAGTTTGAATAAAAGACATCAGATGACAAAACGTTCCCAACGTGGGTGGTCATACCGAGTTCTTTAGCTATATGGTAGGCCTTATCAAGCAAATCAAAGCTAGCGATTTGTGGGAAATCATACTGTGGCCAGTCATTGCGGACGATGTTTGAGTTAGTTGCAGCTGCTTGCGCCAAAACCAATTCACGAACGTGAACATCTTCATTCAAAGAACCTGCTGTTCCCACACGAATCAATTTCTTCACACCGTAGTCCACAATCAACTCACGCGCATAAATCGAAATAGATGGCATTCCCATCCCAGTTCCCATAACAGATACACGGTGGCCCTTGTAAGTACCAGTGTAACCAAACATGTTACGCACTTCGTTAAAACAAACAGCATCTTCAAGAAAATTCTCAGCGATAAATTTCGCACGAAGAGGATCCCCAGGAAGAAGAATTTTATCAGCAATTTCACCCTGCTGAGCAGCAATATGGATAGACATAATTTATGATACAAAGAGTGACAAGAAAACGACTGAAAATTAGGAATCTGACGAGAAATCCTGATTTCTCAGTCAGATTATCTATTTTCCGAGTTTTCCGCTCGTGTTCAAATCAAAACACACGCTCTACCTTTCTTTATTTTATATTTTATATTGAGAAAGATACCAAACCCGTCAAAAAGCAAAGGGAAAATAGGAGTTGGGTGCAGTGAGCGATGCTCGCTAGACCAACTATCTTTTTCCCACTGCTTTTAGGGTGGGTTCAATTCCTTTCTTTCTTAATTTTGATGATATTGAGAAGATTAGACCGGCTTTTATTCAAATCCGAACTCCCTTCTCTTCTGAGTTTTTAGAAAAGTTTTCCGCTCGTGTTCAAATCAGAACATCTCGCTCTACCTTTCTTTTTTATTTTTATATTTCATAGCTAGGAAAAATCGGATTCAATCAAGATTCCAATAGGCCTACTACATTTTTATTTAAAACAGTTATAAATAAATTGAGAGTTTTTTTAATCTTTTAAATCAAATCATTGACTAGAAGAAATGGGCATTTTCTACCTAATTACTTTATTATTTGACTTCTGACACAGTATGCTAGCACAAGGAAAGCGGTCTAACATTTTTGCAAATTCATAGGCTAAAACAGCTGTTACTAAGAGATACGGAAGAGAATCTATACCTATCCCAGTGAAACCTATAACTAATCCGGTTGCAGAAATGGGCGCCCTCAAGGTCACAGACAAAAAGCAAACCGATCCCAAAAGCAAAATGGTTGACTGGCTATCCAAACCTAGAATCATGCCCAAGAGACCAGCTCCAGCCATCCCCAAGGCAAAAGATGGCGTAAGAGTACCACCATAGGCCCCTGCCCAAAGAATAATAAGAACGACCACTGCTTTTAGGAAAAACATGAGAAGCACTGTTTGACCACTGCTACCATTTAAAATTTCCTGAGCCATCATACGTCCATTTCCAAGTAGATGTGGAAAATAACTTGCCAACCCAGCAAGACAAAGAAAAGCTGAGGGCAATGTGAGAAGTATTCGTTTATCTTTTATTCTGTTTGAAGACGCTGCCTTACTTAAGCGACCAAAAAGCCAAGCTAGTGGGGTTAAGAAAAGAAGTAATAAGGGAATAATCCATATTTCCTTTAATGACCATGTGATGGCTGGAATCTGGTAGAGAGTCTGATCTGAAATAACCAAGCCTGCTATATAGGTTGAAACATAGGTAGTCAAACCGACTAAGATAAATCTTTTAATAGATAGAGCAATTCCTAGGGTTTCAAAAACAAAGAAGACACTTGTTAATGGAACCTGATAGACAGCCGCTAAACCAGCACCAGCACCACAAGCAAGGAGAAAGATGCGATCCTTCATAGACAGTATACATATTTTTCCAATTGGCCCTGCAAATAGAGTCCCAATCTCTCGTGGTGCAGCTTCTTTGCCAATAGGCGCTCCCCCTCCAACTGCAATGATCTGCCAAATTGAATGAAATAGCTGTCTTAAAAAATGAAGCTTGTATTGTGAAGTCTCATCCTTCATCTGAGCTTTGATGGAATAAATCTTCGACCCTTTTTGCAAGAAATACCAGACCAAGGATGAGCCAAGACCCACGATTATTAAACTTAGTCCTATCCGTGAGGAGGAAACTCCATCTGTCAAAAATCCACTATGATGCTCTGACTGACCAAAAGCTAGACTCTCTACCATCTCTAAAAGATAATGGAGAAAAATACCAGATAAACCCGAAACTATTCCTTGTAGAATTACTGCTAGGAATAATCTAAAATTATAAGGGATTTTTCGAAAAATACTCCTCAATTCTATTAACATGATTACAATTCTGCAAGAATCGCTTTCAGCAAGCCTTTGAAGTCACCTTTAACACGTTCAGTCACTTCTACAACTTCTTCGTGGTTGAGTTCTTCTTGGAAACCAGCAGCATGGTTAGTGATACATGAAATACCAAGAACTTTCAAGCCTGAGTGGGCTGCCACAATAACTTCAGGAACAGTCGACATACCAACTGCATCTGCTCCCAGTGTCTTATAGGCGCGAATTTCTGCTGGTGTTTCATAAGTCGGACCAGTTACACCGATATAGACACCTTCATCAAGCTTGATACCAAGTTTTTTAGCCACTTCATGGGCAGTAGCACGGTATTCTGGTGTATAGGCTTTAGACATATCAGGGAAACGTGGACCAAAATCATCCAAGTTTTCACCCATCAATGGGTTTTGACCTGTCATGTTGATATGGTCTGAGATAGCCATCAAAGTACCAGGCCCATATCCAATACCACCAGCTGCATTGGTTACAATGACACCTTCACATCCAAGAACTTTCATGACACGAACTGGGAAAGTCACAACTTCCAGAGGATTTCCTTCGTAGAAATGGAAACGCCCTTGAAGAGCTAAGACCTTGCGACCTGCAAGTTCACCATATACCAATTTACCAGCGTGACCGACTACTGTAGAGCGGCCCCAGTTTGGAATCTCAGCATAGTCTACTACAACTGGATTTTCGATTTCTTCTGCAAGTTCTCCAAGTCCTGATCCAAGGATTAGACCAAACTCAGGCGCTTGAACACCCTTTTCTTTCAGGAAAGCAGCTGTTTCATTGATTTTGTTTAAAAATGTCATTGTGTGTCTCCTTTATTAGTTTTTAGCATTTGACCGATTTTGTCAAAGGTTTTTGCATTACGAATAGTAATATTGCGATAGAAAGGCATCTTGAGCAAGTATTTGTGATAGGCAGTTGCATAGTAGGATTCTTCAGAAAATTTCCCCCAGAAAATCCCAAGTTTTCCAAAATGAACGACTTCATCTACCAGTTCCAAACTGTCCACTTTCTCGATCACTTGATCCACATCCAAGCTCTCCGTGTAGAAGAGCACATCTTTTCGAGCCAGGTCTTTGGTCCACCAATCTGGCAGATTCTTCAGCTCTTCTTCATAATCTTCCTGACTCAGCAAAGAAAAGCTCTGAATAAATGGATAATGGACTTCAAAGAATACCTCTAACTTTTCAACCAATTGGGCTTTGGGAGCTGTCGAAGTAAAGAAAATATTGCCACTGTTGATGTAGGTTTCAACCTTTTCCAGTCCCAAGTCTGTCAGTTCTTGACGAAGTTGCGCCATGACAACCTTATTTTTCCCACCAACATTAATGCCCCGAACAAGTAAAGCATAGTGCGTCATCTTATACCAATTTATCTAAGAAACTTTCCCCAATCATGGCAGTTTCAACACCAAAGTTATCCGCAACTGTCGCTGAGATATCTGCAAAACGTCCAACTGGAATGACACCATTTCCTTTAAAGGAAGGACTGTAAGCCAAAAGTGGAATATATTCGCGAGTGTGGTCTGTTCCTGCATAGGTTGGGTCATTTCCATGGTCCGCTGTAATCAAGAGAAGATCATTCTCTCTCATGGCTGCGATAATTTCAGGTAAGCGTTCATCAAACTCATGCAAGCAATCACGGTAACCATGAGCATTGCGACGGTGGCCGTAAAGGGCATCAAAGTCAACCAAGTTTGTGAATGAGAATCCTTTTTCAAACTCAGCAAGGCCCATGGTCTTCAATAGTGTATCAATTCCATGACTATTTGACTTGTTGTGACCCATATCATGGTTGATACCAGCACCGTTAAAGATATCGTTGATTTTCCCAACAGCGTAAGTATCGATACCAGCCTCGTTCAATTTATCCAAAACAGTTGGTGCAAATGGGGATACGGCCAAGTCACGACGATTTGCAGTACGAGTGAAGTTACCAGGCTCACCTACATAAGGACGGGCAATGATACGACCAAGAAGGGCAGGACGCTCAAGGGTAATCGAACGAGCGTATTCACAAATACGATAAAGTTCATCCAAAGGAATGATGTCTTCGTGGGCAGCAATCTGCAAAACAGGGTCAGCTGAAGTATAGATAATCAACTCCCCAGTTTCCATCTGACGTGGTCCAAAATCGTCGATAACAGCTGTTCCTGAGTAAGGTTTGTTAGCTTCACGAATAACCTTGCGTCCTGAAAATTCTTCGATTTTTGTCAAGATTTCTTCTGGGAATCCATTCCAAAAAGTATCGAAAGGTTCTGTAATGTTAAGGCCCATGATTTCCCAGTGTCCAGTCATAGTATCCTTACCAAGAGATACTTCTTCTAATTTTGTTGCATATCCTGTTGGATTGCTTTCAGCTGGAACAGTCTTAAGAGGAGTTTCTCGAGGAATATTTCCAAGACCAATTTTAGCCATGTTTGGCACATTCAAACCAACTGTTTTGGAAATATGCCCTAATGTGTCAGAAGCTCCATCTGGAACCCCTGCATTGACAAAGTTATTAGCATCTGGTGCAGCACCGATTCCTACAGAATCTAGTACCACCAAGTGAATACGATTAAATTTTGACATAGTGTATCTCCTTATTATTTTAGTTATCTTGCTTTTGTTGAAGTTAAAATCTGAATCCCATCTCGTCCAGCTACGATGACCTTATCCACCATTTGGTTGAATAAGCCATGCTCTACAACACCAACGATATGGTCCAATTCTTGCCCGAAGGCAATTGGATCTTCAATGACATCTAAGGCAAGGTCAATGATAAAATTCTGCATATCCGTCACAAAACGTTGGCCATCTTTTTCACGGAAACTTGGTTTGTAGCCAGCTCGCTCAAAACGACGAAAGACCTGTTCTGCGCCATACTGAACCACTTCTACTGGCAATTTAAAAGCACCTAGTTTGTCTACTAGCTTGCTTTCATCCACCACCCAAAAGTATTCTTTTGAAGGCGTTGCGACAACCTTCTCCATCAGAAGAGCACCACCACCACCTTTGATTCCATTAAACTGACTATCCACTTCATCGGCCCCGTCAACTGTCACATCGACGAAGTCTACTTGGTCAATAGACTTGAGTGGGATATTAAGCCCTTCAGCCTGTTTACTAGTCACACTAGAAGTCGTTACAGCTGTAATCTGTAACCCTTCTTCCTTGATACGACGACCGATTTCTTCGACAAAATAATAGGCAGTAGAACCCGTTCCCAGTCCGACAACCATCCCATCCTTGACAAACTCAGCAGCCTTGATACCTGCCATTTTCTTCAGATTTTCCACTCAAACACCTCCATTAAAGAGCTACTTTTATTATAACATGTATCCTTTTTTATTTCATGGATACACTAGAAAAACCCGAACATTTTTATTTTTATGTCCACCTTGTTTTGGTAGTTAGAATCTTAGTTATGAGAACTTGTAGATAAAAACATGTCCTAGCCAAAAGCAGCAACAGTTGATTTTTTATCATAAAGATGATTAAATAGTTAAGTACAGAAAAGGAGAAATAAGATGAACCCATTAGATTTGTTTAACCAAGTAAAAGAATTAATCGAAACAAAAGATTTCGAAGCTGCAAAAACATTTGTTGCAGAAAATCAAGACCAACTTGGAGAATACTTCTCTCAAGCTCAGCAGTTGATTTCTGGTTCTGAAGGTCTAGATGGCCTCGTTGGAAAGATTAAAGGATTTTTCTAAAAGATATAAAGGCGCCTGAAACCATCAGGTGCCTTTTTGAGATATTTTTTTCATTCTTTTGGGCAGATAAGAGCTGATTCCCGTCGGCAAGACCACATAATGTTCTTGAGATAGTTCTTGGGCTATTGCTGAATGAAGATGAGTCGCTACTGCCACACGTTCGTAGAGACTGGCCTGTCGAAATTGGCCTGCAAATCCTGCAATCATTCCAGCCAGAGTATCTCCCATTCCACCAGTCGCCTGATAGGGACCGCCAACTTGTAACTGGTAATAATCAGATTGACCAACTTGCCAAATACGAGTAGCTGGACCTTTCTCCACCAAAATTGTTCCTTGAGGAAAGGAAGTCAGGGCACTAGCCGTTGCAGCTTCCTTTTGCTTTTCAATAGCAATACCAGACAGCTTTTCCCATTCTTTTTGGTGGGGAGTTAGGATAAGCTGGTTAGATGGAAATGACAAACTTGTCCTAGCAAGGACGGTTAAGGCCCCTCCGTCTACAATCAAAATCTGATTCTTTTTTAAGCTAGCAAAGACCTGTTTTACTAGATTTTCTCCAAAAGCGTCGTCTCGTAAACCAGGTCCCACTAAGACCACTTCTGCCTTCTCCAACTGCTCTTTTAACAGTTGCTGGTCTTGAAGAGAAAAGGCCATAGCCTCAGGTAAATGACTGTGCAAAGCTGGGATATTTTCCCTATCTGTTCCAACAGTCACCAAACCAGCTCCACTTTTAACAGATGCCAAAGCAGCCATGATGATAGCACCACCATAAGGATAAGTCCCACCCAGCAACAGCAGACGGCCATAGTCTCCTTTATGACTGGTACGAGAACGTTCAATAATGACTTTTTCTAGTAAGGTTTGATTAATCACTTTCATCTTTTTTCCTCTCGCATTTATTATACAACAAAAAGGAGGCGCATACCTCCTTTTCTACTATTTTCCCTTAAATTCCGTAAAAGTCTGTAAGATTTTGGCTGCTACTGTCGGAGAAGGAGCTTCCTTTATCTCTAAAGTTTCATCTGCATATGGAGTAAGACCAGAAAAATCTCCTATCTGAACTGAATAAAGAGACCTTTTAAACAGTTCAATGTCGTTTTGGTCATTTCCAAAAGCAATAACATTCTCTCCACATAATTTTTCAACAGTTGTCGCCTTATGAATATCCAAAGGATTGATATAAAGGCACTTTTCATGAGCATGATAGGACAGATGAGCCTGCCCCAATCTTTCTAGCTGAGTAAGCAAATCATCAAGCAAAGTCTCATGATCTCCCATATAAACAACTAACTTAATCGGAGTGCCCAAGTCCTCAAGCTTCTGATGACGAGCTACCTTTAGGGGATCCACACTGGAGATAAATGGAATCTTCTCTAGAATCTGACCACTATAGTCAAAACAATCATCTACAAAGAAAGGGAGATTATAGGTCTGGCAATAATCCACTAGCGTCTGATAAATCCTAACATCGAGATTCCTTTCATAGATAGCTTTTCCCAGATAATAGGCTACACCACCATTCAAACCTATGACCAAGCGCTGACTAAGCTCGAAACCTAATAAGCCCAAACAATCCCGATAAGAGCGAGCTGAGGCAAATACAACCTCATGGCCATAATCTTCAGCCTTTAAAAGAACCTGCCTAATCTCTTCATCTATGGTCATATAGTCAAAAGACAGCGTCCCATCCAAATCAAATACGAATTTCATTTTCCTAGTCCTTGTCCAATGTCCGGAGTGCTGCTTGATAAGTTTGCTCCATCAGCATGGTAATGGTCATAGGACCGACACCTCCAGGGACTGGCGTGATATGGCTAGCAAGTGGTGCAACTGCCTCATAATCCACATCTCCACAGAGCTTGCCATTTTCATCGCGGTTCATCCCAACGTCAATGACAACCGCACCTGGTTTGACAAAGTCAGCAGTCACAAACTTGGCACGACCGATTGCAACCACCAGAATATCTGCTTTAGCAGCCACCTTGGCAAGATTATGAGTCCGTGAGTGAGTCAAGGTCACTGTTGCATTCTTGGCCACAAGAAGCTGAGCCATGGGTTTTCCAACGATATTGGAACGACCGATAACAACCGCATTTTTACCTTCTAATTCAATCCCATATTCATGAAACATTTCTATAATTCCTGCAGGCGTAGAAGGAATCATGACTGGATGACCAGACCAGAGGCGTCCCATGTTTAAGGGATGGAAACCATCCACATCCTTTTCTGGGTCAATGGCCAACAAAACTGCTTCTTCATCAATATGTTTTGGTAATGGTAACTGGACCAATATCCCATGCCAAGCTGAATCTTGATTGTATTTGGCAATCAAGTCTAACAATTCCTCTTGAGTAATGGTATCTGGAACTCGCACAACTTCACTACGGAATCCAGCCGCAAGGGCTGACCTCTCCTTGTTACGAACGTAGACTTGGCTGGCAGGGTTGTCCCCAACCAAAATCACTACCAAACCAGGTACTAGCCCCGTTTCTTCCTTTAATCTTTTAGTCTTTTCAGCCAGCTGTCCTTGTAACTTAGCTGCTAGAGCCTTCCCATCAATAATCTGTGTCATATCACTTCTCTTTTCTTTCAAATATCTTCCATTATACCAAAAACTGCTAATCCCCTCTAACACTTCTTTCCTAGGCTATCCTATAGTTTCAAACTATAAGAAAAAGCTCTAGTCGAGCTTTTCATTAATCTATACTTTATATGTAAAGTTAGCTACAAATAGCTCCACAAAACTAACTTATAAAACCTTACTCAAGAAGTCTTTAGTCCGTTGTTCTTGGGTTTGTTCAAAAATCTGTTCAGGTGTTCCATCTTCAACAACCACACCATCTGCCATAAAGATGACACGGTCTGCCACCTCACGAGCAAATCCCATTTCATGTGTTACGATAACCATGGTCATTCCTGACTTGGCTAAGTCTTGCATAACAGCCAACACCTCACCTACCATTTCAGGGTCCAGGGCTGAAGTTGGCTCGTCAAAGAGCAAAACATCAGGTTCCATAGCTAAACCACGCGCAATAGCAATCCGCTGTTGCTGACCACCTGACAAACTCTGTGGATAAGCAGTTGCCTTATCTGGTAAACCAACTTTTTCCAAAAGTTCCTGAGCTCTCTTCTCTGCAACTTCCTTACTTTCACCTTTGGTCTTGATAGGAGACAAGGTGATATTTTCCATCACAGTCATATTAGGAAAAAGATTAAATTGTTGAAAAACCATGCCCATCTTCTCACGCATAGCAAACAGGTCATTCTTCTTGTCCGTAATATCGACTCCCTCAAAGATAACCTTCCCATTGGTTGCTTCTTCCAACAAATTCATAGAACGAAGCAAGGTAGATTTCCCGCTTCCCGAAGGACCGATGATAACGACAACTTCTCCACGTTTAATCTCGAGGTTGATGCCCTTCAATACTTCATTCTTTCCAAATGATTTATGTAAATTTTCAATTTTTATCAAGGTTTCTGTCATTATTTCTTATCTCCTTGTCCCATACGTTTTTCAAAAGCTTTCAAAGCCACTGTCAAAATAGAAGTCATAATCAAGTAATAAAAGGCTGCAAATAAAAGTGGTGTTAAAGGTAGATAGGTTGTTGTAGAAACTGTTGTAGCTCCATTCCACAACTCCATAACACCAATAGCTGATAAAAGGGAACTATCCTTGATAATAGTGATAAATTCGTTCCCCAATGCTGGCAAAATATTTTTGATTGCTTGTGGCAAAATCACATAACGCATCGCATTTTTAGGACGAATCCCTAGCGAATAAGCCGCCTCTAGCTGACCTTTTGGAACAGCATTGATTCCGGCACGAACAGTCTCAGAAACATAAGCACCACTGTTCATAGAGATAATCAAAATCCCTGGAATCAAGCGAGAAAGATCAACACCCAAAATCCCAACCTGAATAGTCGGAGCATTGATATGCATAAGGGCAAAGGCAATCATAATCTGAACCATCATCGGTGTCCCACGGAAAATCCAAACGTACAAGTTGGCGAGCCAAACAAACGGTTTAAACTTTGAACGTTGCCCAAAAGCCAAGACAACACCCAAAATGGTTCCCAAAAAGACAACACAGATAGAAATGAGAACCGTCACAACAGCCCCATAGTTAAAATAAGGTAAATACTTAGGTAAAAAAGAAAAATTCATAGTCACACTGCTTTCTAAAATAGAATACTGTATGATTATAACATGAATTGAATTAAAATTCAAATCTTTTGTCTAATTTATTCAAAAAAACTTTAAGCTGGTAGAATTAGCGAGAAATCTTAGTTTTTTCTAGGCAAGTTTGCCTCCTTTATGGTAAAATAGTAACGATAAGAAATGAAGGAGAATCAAAATGGAATCACATTTGGTTAGAATCATCAACCGCCTTGAAGCAATGGCTAAAGACGGCGGAAATTTAAAACGTAATTTTGAACGCGAAGGAGTTGTTGTTGCAGAAGTTGCATACAGCCACGACGAAGAAAACGGCTCAATCTTTACCCTTCGTGATGTCGAAGCTCGCGAAACTTATACGTTTGACAGCATTGACTTGATTGCAATGGAGATTTACGAACTCCTTTACTAATACAAAACAAGCTGGGATTACACCCTGCATGTCTAACCAAAATCCTTTTTGTCTCACAAATAGGATTTTTTTATTCCCTAAAATCACAAAAATTTTCATTGTAACAACTTCTCAAAGCTGCAATCTTTTTACTTGCTTTACACCCCAATCCTGTTATAATGAGAGTATAGAAATTTGACTATTTTTGACCATTAAACAGGTCAGGCTAAATAAAGAAATGAGGTAGATGTATGCTTTGTCAAAACTGTAAAATCAATGACTCAACGATTCATCTTTATACCAATCTCAATGGAAAGCAAAAACAAATTGACCTCTGTCAAAACTGCTATAAGATTATCAAGACAGATCCTAACAATAGCCTCTTTAAAGGTATTACGGATCTGAACAATCGTGACTTTGATCCCTTTGGTGATTTCTTCAATGACCTAAACAATTTCAGGCCTTCTAACAATACTCCTCCGACTCCCTCAACCCAATCAGGTGGAGGTTACGGTGGAAATGGCGGTTATGGTTCCCAAAATCGTGGACCTGCTCAAACTCCTCCACCAAGCCAAGAAAAAGGCCTACTGGAAGAATTTGGTATCAACGTAACTGAAATTGCCCGTCGTGGAGATATAGATCCCGTTATTGGACGCGACGATGAGATTATCCGTGTCATCGAAATTCTCAATCGCAGAACCAAGAATAATCCTGTTCTTATCGGTGAACCAGGTGTCGGAAAAACTGCCGTTGTCGAAGGTCTAGCTCAGAAAATCGTTGATGGCGATGTTCCACATAAACTACAAGGTAAACAAGTCATCCGTCTGGATGTGGTTAGCCTAGTTCAAGGAACGGGTATCCGTGGACAATTTGAAGAACGCATGCAAAAACTCATGGAAGAAATTCGCAAACGTGAGGACATCATCCTCTTTATCGATGAAATCCATGAAATTGTTGGTGCGGGGGCTGCGGGCGATGGCAATATGGATGCAGGAAATATCCTCAAGCCAGCCCTTGCTCGTGGTGAACTGCAACTGGTCGGTGCAACTACCCTCAATGAATACCGCATCATTGAAAAAGATGCTGCCCTAGAACGCCGTATGCAACCTGTTAAGGTCGACGAACCAACAGTGGAAGAAACAATCACTATCCTCAAAGGAATTCAAAAGAAATACGAAGACTACCACCACGTTCAGTATACCGATGCTGCAATTGAAGCAGCTGCAACTCTTTCCAATCGCTACATCCAAGATCGCTTCTTACCTGACAAGGCCATAGACCTCCTAGATGAAGCTGGTTCTAAGATGAACTTGACCTTGAATTTTGTAGACCCTAAAGTCATTGATCAGCGCTTGATTGAGGCTGAAAATCTCAAATCTCAAGCTACACGAGAGGAAGATTTTGAGAAGGCCGCCTACTTCCGCGACCAGATTGCCAAGTATAAGGAAATGCAAAAGAAAAAGGTCACAGACCAGGATACTCCTATCATCAGCGAGAAAACCATTGAGCACATTATCGAGCAGAAAACCAATATCCCTGTTGGCGATTTGAAAGAGAAAGAACAATCTCAACTCATCCATCTAGCCGAAGATCTCAAGTCTCATGTTATTGGACAGGACGATGCAGTTGATAAGATAGCCAAAGCTATTCGCCGAAACCGTGTCGGTCTCGGTACGCCTAACCGTCCAATTGGAAGCTTCCTCTTCGTCGGACCAACTGGCGTCGGTAAGACAGAACTTTCCAAACAACTAGCTATCGAACTCTTTGGTTCTGCTGACAGTATGATTCGCTTCGATATGAGTGAATATATGGAAAAACACAGTGTAGCTAAGTTGGTCGGCGCCCCTCCAGGTTATGTTGGCTACGATGAGGCTGGGCAATTAACTGAAAAAGTCCGCCGTAATCCATATTCTCTTATTCTCTTGGATGAAGTAGAGAAAGCCCATCCAGATGTTATGCATATGTTCCTCCAGGTCTTGGACGATGGTCGTTTGACAGATGGGCAAGGACGTACCGTTAGCTTCAAGGATGCCATCATTATCATGACCTCAAATGCAGGTACAGGTAAGGCCGAAGCCAGCGTTGGATTTGGTGCTGCTAGAGAAGGACGTACCAATTCTGTTCTCGGTGAACTCGGTAACTTCTTTAGCCCAGAGTTTATGAACCGTTTTGATGGTATTATCGAATTTAAGGCTCTCAGCAAGGATAACCTCCTTCAGATTGTCGAGCTTATGCTAGCAGATGTTAACAAACGTCTTTCAAGTAACAACATTCATTTAGATGTAACTGACAAGGTCAAGGAAAAATTAGTTGACCTCGGTTATGATCCAAAAATGGGGGCACGCCCACTTCGTCGTACTATTCAAGACTATATTGAGGACGCAATCACTGACTACTACCTTGAAAATCCAAGCGAAAAAGACCTCAAGGCAGTTATGACCAGCAAGGGCAAGATTCAAATTAAGTCTGCCAAAAAATCTGAAGTAAAAACTTCTGAAAAAGAAGTATAAATCCTATAGAAAAGGAGTAGAAAATGAAAATTTTCTGCTCCTTTTTACAAAAATAACTATAAGTTCTTGACAGCTCGGCCTTTGTCCATTAAGATAATAATAAAGATAATAGATAATGAGGAAAATGCAATGGCAAATCCAACCTTTGGAGAAAAAAAAGAGAATGTAACCTACCAGCACCGTTATGGCGTATATGCTGTTATCCCTGATGCTGAGGGAAAACAAATTGTTCTTGTTCAAGCACCTAATGGTGCTTGGTTCCTACCAGGTGGTGAAATTGAAGCAGGTGAAAATCATCAAGAAGCACTAAAGCGTGAATTGATTGAAGAACTTGGCTTTACAGCTGAAATTGGTACCTATTACGGACAAGCTGACGAATATTTCTACTCTCGTCATCGTGACACCTACTACTACAATCCTGCCTATCTCTATGAAGCGATTTCTTTCAAAGAAGTGCAAAAGCCACTAGAAGACTTTAATCATATTGCCTGGTTCCCTATTGACGAGGCTATTGAAAACCTCAAACGTGGTAGCCATAAATGGGCTATTGAATCTTGGAAAAAACAGCATAAGATTGACTAAATCAAGCTACTTTATTTAAAAAGTGCTATAATAGAATTAGAAAATCGGAGGAAATGTTATGAAGCTTATCAATACGACAAACTCACACTCGCAACTTGTAAAAAGCCAGCTAGAAAGTACAGATGCAACCCTTGTTGAGGTTTATTCTGCAGGGAATACAGATGTTATTTTTACTCAAGCTCCGCTTCACTATGAAATCCTCATCTCAAACAAACACCGCGCTATTCGTGAACCTGAAATCGAAGCTATTCAAGAATTTTTCTTGAAACGTAAAATTGATAAGGACTCTATTGATGAGGCCAATATCAAAACCCTCTATTCAGAAAAATTAATTGGAATTTCGATTCCAACCAAATAAAAAATTGGAGAGTTTAAAAAGCTTTTTGGACCTTATAGTACAAAACGAGGTTCTAACTTGCTTTTTGGATCATCTCCAATTTTTTATCTTGAAATCTTATCATACAAGATTTTATAGATAATTAAGGAGACAAACATGGGAGATATCATATATAGAGAGGCAAGACTTGAAGAAAGCGAAAAAATTGGAAAACTATTAGCTAATTCCTTTCTTGACTATCCTTTTTTAACGATTTTAAAAGACGATTTGAAGAAACCTGACTCCTATCCTGCTTTTGTAGAAACATTGCAAATTCTGCTTACTAGAGTCTATATTAAAAAAGGAAACTGTTTAGTTGCGGAACAAGATGGAGAATTACTAGCAGTCGCCCTTTTGCAACAAAAAGATTTCTGTATACTATCCTATCTACGAAATGGTGCGACAAACATTTTTCGCTACATTCGACCACAAAATCTCCTTAAATACTTTGACTTTGTAAAACGTTCCAAAAAGCATTTAGAACAATCAGGAGAGTTTGATTGGTATTTGATGGCTTTAGCTGTTAATATAGAAAGTAAGGGACAGGGAATAGGCAGTACTTTTCTGACACAAGGGATTGAACCTTATGTCAAATCAAAAGGCTGTAAACACTTGGGTTTCATTACCAGCACAGCTAGAAATGCCTCATTCTACGAAAAAAACGATTATGTCCTACTAAACTTTATGGAGATAGAATACGGTTCAAGATCAATTGGTAACTGGGCATTTTTAAAAACAATAAATAAATAAAAAAGATTTGGTGCTGCTTATAACAGAACCAAATCTTTTTTATTATGTTAGAAACGAATCGTCTCACGTGTTTTTTCGTATGAAGTGACAAAACGGTTGGTTACACCTGGTTCTGCAACTTCCAAAGCTTGCGAAATCTTATCAAATGAAGCATGATAATCAAATTCTTTTTCAAAAATTTCTAATGATTCATTAAAGGCTTCTTGAATTCGTTCATCAAATGAGCGGTAACGGTTCGAATACTGTAGCAATTGTTCTGTCAATGTTGCATATTGAACAATATTATATGTTTCTTCTTCAAGTGCTTCCATATCATTTGTTGTAATTTCAAGCATCCGGTTCACAGCTTCGATATTGACCCGAGCTTCTTCTAGTTCAGCCATCAACTCTTCAGTATGGTTACTTGCTGTAAAGAACAACTGTAAGAAATTCTGAGGAATACCTGGAAGATTGCGTTTTTCCATATATCTCTTAATTGTGTGAAGACGATTAACATAAACATTTGCCTTCTGGCGAGCATTGATATCATCTTTTTCAATCTGAGCAAGACGTTGACTAACCGAAACTTGTTCATCTTCAATTTCCTTCAAAGTTGCTTGTAAATTTTCCAAACGATCTTCAAGCAATGAATAAGGTTCAGAATGCTCCTCTTGTTCAGAAGTTAATTCCAATACAGATTCTTCCAGAGATTCTAACTCAGCTTGTAATCTGTGTACATGACTAACATCCGTTTCAGAAAGCAGGTAGTTATTACTTAATCGTTGAATATCTTCTACTAAAACAGCATTACTATCTTTCATGTGTTTCAAATATGTAGGAAGGGTTGCAACTAAGCCTTCTACTACTTTTTGAGCAGCAATTTCTCGTGTAAAGATATCATAGAGTGCATTGATTTCTTCTTGAACTTGAGTATTTTCGTACTCAGCATTATCCAACTCTAATTGAGCAACATTTTCGTGGTTTTTCTTCAAAGCTTCATAAAGCAATTGGAAGCGAGACTCAATGTCCGTCTCAGCAAAATGATAGTTAGCGTCTAAAAGCTTACGGTAACCATCCTCCAAATCTTCCAATTGATCAGGTAACTCTTTAGATAATGTTTTTACAATTGCTGGCAGGCGATCTACTATGTGACTCAAAGCCAAGATATGATTCTCAGCATTATCCAAAATCACAGCAGCTTCTACTGGGTCACCTGAGGTATTCAAAGTAACAAACTGAGAAAACTCTGATTGGATATTTTCCAATTGTTTTTCGATTTCAGACAAACCTTGGCCATATTCTTCAGAATGATCAGCAACTCGGTGTTGTAACTCTTCAAACAAGTCCAAGGTATGAAGAACACGTCCACTATTTTTAGATTCTTGTTTCTCCAAATCTGCCAAGGCATTGCGAATTGCCGCAATATCTTCTTCAATCAAGGTAATTTGGCTCTCGATTTGGTCAATTTGATGACTAGCCTTAAAAAAACGGAATGAATTGTTATAACCTTCTGCCTCGAAAAGATTATTTTCGATATCGGCAAAAGAGTTAAGAGATAGGTCAACCCATTTTTGGTTCCATTCACGGAAAGTCACTTGACTTTGTCCAATCAAGTGCATATTTTTTACAGCTTCAACTTCATCATTAACTGGAAGATTGTACAGCTCTTCTTTTTTCTCTTCTAAAATTGCTAATTTACTTTCATTGCGTTTTCGTACGTAGATTGCGATAGCATATGAAATCAGCAATATAATTGCAATTGCAATTATAAGATATACTACTAGACTACCAGACATATTAAACTCCTTTTTTACTTGAAACAATCGTAATGATTATATCATATTTTTTAGACCAAGGGAACTACTTCTCCCGATTTTTTAGACATCAAGTGTACTATAGACGGCATTTTCTTCGATAAATTCACGACGAGGTTCTACTCGATCCCCCATCAACATATCAAAGATTTTATCTGCTTCTGCAGCATCATCTACAGAAACTCTTGCCATTAAGCGATGTTCGGGATCCATGGTTGTTTCCCACAACTGGTGATCATCCATTTCACCCAAACCTTTATAACGCTGAATGGTTGGTTTGGCACGTCCTTCACTATGGCGGGCCAAGGCTTCTTGGAGTTTAATTTCTTGATCTGCTCCTGGCTGGATATATTCTTTAATCTCGCTGCCAACCTTGACACCATAGATTGGTGGTTGGGCAATATAAACATAACCAGCTTCTAGGATTGGTTTCATATAACGATAAATCAAGGTTAAAAGAAGGGTACGAATGTGGGCTCCATCGACATCAGCATCGGTCATCAAAACGAGTTTTTGGTAACGGGCTTTTGAAACATCAAATTCTGCGCCAAATCCAGTTCCCATAGCTGTAAAAAGACTACGAATTTCTTCGTTGGCTAGAATTTTATCCATGCTAGCTTTTTCAACGTTCAAGATTTTACCACGAATTGGCAAGATAGCTTGGAACTCACGGTTACGACCAGATTTGGCTGACCCACCCGCTGAGTCTCCTTCGACAATGAAGAGTTCTGTTTCAGCAGGATTGTTAGAAGAACAATCTGCTAGTTTACCTGGAAGGTTGGAAATTTCCAAACCAGATTTTTTACGAGTGACTTCACGCGCACGCTTGGCAGCCACACGAGCCTTAGCAGCCAAGATCCCTTTTTCCACGATACGTTTAGCAATCTGTGGATTTTCCATGAGGAAATCAGAGAAAGCATCACTGAAAAGACGATTGGTAATCTTGACCACTTCGCTGTTCCCCAGTTTGGTCTTAGTTTGTCCTTCAAACTGTGGATTTGGGTGCTTAACTGAGATAACTGCAGTTAAGCCTTCACGGACATCTTCCCCTGTCAGATTGTCTTCATTGTCTTTCAGCAACTTATTCTTACGAGCATAATCGTTAATAACACGAGTCAGTGCTGTACGGAAACCTTGCTCATGCGTTCCACCTTCATGGGTGTGAATGTTATTGGCGAAACTCATGACATTCTCATGGTAACCCGTTGTATACTGCATGGCTACTTCAACGGTGATATCATCCATCTCACCGTCTGTATATATAGGTGTATCAAAGATAACATCCTTATTCTCATTGATATATTCAACGTAACTAGCAATCCCACCTTCATAATGGTAATGCTTGGTTTGTTCCAAACCTTCGCGCTTATCTGTGATGGAGATTTGAAGACCGCGATTTAGGAAGGCCAACTCTTGAATCCGTTTATTTAATTTATCAAAATCGAAGGTTGTTGTTTCCGTGAAGATTTCTGGGTCCGGTGTAAAATGAACTGTTGTTCCAGTTCTATCTGTGTCCCCAACCACCTCAAGGTCTGCGACAACATGACCACGACGGTATTCTTGATAATGAATTTTACCGTTTTTGTGGACATGAACGTCTAATTGAGTGGAAAGGGCGTTAACTACTGACGACCCCACTCCGTGAAGACCACCTGAGACCTTATATCCGCCACCGCCAAACTTTCCTCCAGCGTGCAGAACAGTAAAGACAGTTTCCACGGCAGGTCGGCCTGTTTTTTCCTGAATATCGACTGGGATACCACGCCCATCATCGACAACAGTAATCGAATTATCTGGTTCAATAAAGACTTGAATATGGCTGGCAAATCCTGCCAAAGCCTCGTCAATTGAGTTATCAACAATTTCCCAGACTAGATGGTGAAGACCTTCTTTTGAGGTTGACCCGATATACATTCCTGGACGCATACGAACAGCCTCTAAGCCTTCTAAAACTTGAATTTGACTGGCATCATAATCCTGTGCCTGCAGATTTTTGATTTCTTCTGTCATCTTATTCCTTTTTCTTACATGTCTAATACTTGTCTTAAATTCACGATACTGGTAAACAAGTGGGTATCCAGTCCAGCAGCTTGCCCTGCTTCAATATCAATCGGTCGGTCACCAATGACAAGACCAGAGTTGATCTGATATTTTTCTCTTAAATAAATCATGGACTCAGGATTTGGCTTTCTCTTAAAACCTGAGTTAGAAGTCACTACTTCTGTAAAATAGGTTGCTATAGAGGTTTTTTCTAAAATTTCCAAGACCTGATCATTTCGGTGAGAAACCAAGAAATGACGCCCACCTTGATTTGAAATGTCTTCCAATAAGTCAGAAACTCCTTCAAATAAAATCGGGTGTTCAAGCTCTCTGGCTTCATTTTCCTTGTATTTTTCTAAAAAATGCTCTAAGTTGGGAGCGAATGTCTCAATCGCAAAATCAGTAGAAACCTTTAAAGCCTGATAAACACTGTCATGGTCTTGTGTGATGCCATACAATACCAATGTTTCAACAAATGCAGCTGTTGAAGTTTCGTAATTATCCAGTAAAGTTCCACCTAAATCCCAGATGTAATCGTGATATTTCATAGCTTTCATTATACCATTTTTTCGTTAAAAAAGCGATGATTTCCCAGATTTTTCCAAGTAAAAAAACGAGAGTTTTACTCCCGTTTTACTGATTGTTACCAAAGACATCTCGATAGAGCATTCCTGTTCGTAAACTCTCTGCGTCTCCTCCTAATTGCTCCACCAGCTCGTATGCAAAGGCAAGGGCTGTTGAGGGGCCTCGACTGGTTGTCAAATGACCATCTACCACTACTGTTTCCTTGACGTAGTGACCATCAAGGATTTGCTCTTGAACGCCGTCATAACAAGTGTACTGCTTGTTTTTCAATAGCCCTGCTTGATTGAGGGCAATTGGCGCAGCACAAATAGCTGCCAGTTTCTTCCCCTCTTGCTCGAAGCTTTGCAACTCTTGAATCAAGGCCTGATTGTCCCGTAAATGTGCAGAACCAGGCATCCCTCCAGGAAGAACAATCATATCATAATCTGATAAATCTCCATCAAAGACACGATCTGCTCTTACTTGGATTGCATGCGAACCCGTCACTTGCTCTTCAAATCCTACCATATCACAAATGATATTTGCCCGACGCAAGACATCTACAACTGTCAAAGCTTCAATTTCTTCAAAGCCCTGAGCTAACATGACTGCTACTTTAACCATGATTTTCTCCTTATTTGATTTGTTTTAATACAACCTTTTTCCGTTTGAATGGAACTTTTCCGCTCTTTTCTTCAGCTAGATTAGTCTGGTAACTCATAGATAAAAGCAAGCCAATACCAATCAAGTTACTGATAATAGCCGATCCTCCTTGCGAAATAAAAGGCAAGGGAATCCCAGTCAAAGGAAGCAAACCTGTCACGGCACCGATATTCTCAAAGATATGGAAGAGCAACATCATAATCAAACCTGTGGAAATATAGGTGTAGAACTGGTTATTTGATCTAAGAGTAATCTTCAACATACGGTAAATCAGCATGAGATAAAGGGCGATAACAAGGACAGAGCCAATAAAGCCAAAATCTTCTGCAATGACCGTAAAAATCATATCAGACTCACGAACTGGAATAAGCAGATTCGAAGCATTAAACCCCTGACCAAATAAGCCACCGCTCCCAATGGCAATTTGTCCTTGAGCCTGTTGGTAAGTAGTTGTTTGGGCAAAGTCAAATGGATTAAGCCAAGCCAAGATACGATTGATTTGGTAGGTCGGCATCCCCAGTTGATGGAGAAAAGCACGACCATCCTTGCTGATAAAAATAGCTAAGAAACCAGCAATTCCTGTTACAGCAGTCACAAATACTGGGATAATTATTTTCCAAGAAACTCCTGATAGCAAGACGATTCCTGAGAAAATGGCTACAAAAACCAAAGCCGTCCCTAAGTCACTTTGAAGTGCCAAAAGAACTAGTACTGGAATGGTAAAGAGAATCATCCAAAAAATTAACAAAAAGTCCAGTGGAACTGTGCGTCTCCATTCCTTATGTTTTTTTGTAAATTGGACAATCACACGAGCCAACATAAGGATATAGGATATCTTCATAAATTCTGACGGTTGGAACAAGGTGATGCCATTTACTGAAATCCAGTTTTTAGCACCCGTGGATGCAACTAAGCTTGGATTATAAAAGACGATAGGTAAAACCATAAGTCCCAAGCCTAAAATATATAGAAAGGGTGTCACCTTCCAAAGAAATTCAGTATTAAAGAGCATGACCACAAAACCAATCACAAGCCCCAAGGCAATCCAAGCGACCTGCTGCCCTAAAATGGGCAAAATATTATTTGGATAATCATGACTAACGGCTATATAAATAGCCACCACGCCAATAACCAGTAGAAAAAACACTGGCAAGAGCAAACTATAATCGACTCTAGAGTCGAGAGAACGTTTCATATATACTAACCTTATACTTTCATACAATACTATTTATCAAAGTTCATTTAAAAATTTATCAATAGCCTCATCAACTTCGGATTGAGAGACGGTTTTAACAGTCGCTTCTTTTGCTAGAGAAGTTACAATTTGTTTGCCATATCGCTTTCCGACAATTCTCCTATCCAAAATAAGAGTTAAGGAACGTTGGTGTTCGCGTCTCATACTTCTTCCTAAAGCCTGCTTTAAACGAATAATGGCCATTGGCAATTGATAATCATAAAAGGCATTTTCCCCTTCTTGATTCAGTTCCTGATTAATCTTTTTCGTCAAGGGCTCTTGAGGATTTTGAAAAGGAAGTCTTGGTACAACTTGAATCACAAAAGGATGACTTGAAAAATCAACTCCCTCCCAGAAACTTGCTGCACCAAGCAGGATTTGTTGTTCACCTTTTTCAAAGCGTTTCTTCAGTTGATGAACATCCCCATTTTTATACTGGGCCAGATGGCTAACTGGAAGTAAATCCGATACTGCTAGAAGCATGTCTTTAGCAGTAAAGAGAACTAAAATCGGTTGTTGGAAAGCTTGAACATCCATCAGCAAATCAGCTACCTCTTTGGCGTAGACTTCTAAGGAGGTTTCTGTTACCAAGGGGAAATCTTTGACCAAGATCACTTCTTGATCCTGTTTTCCCCGAGCCTCAATCTTGACAAATTTGGCTTCAGGATATCCTAAAAGATTTGCCAAAGAAACCCTCTGACTAATCTCAAGAGTAGCCGACACTCCCAAGACTTGACATGAATTAGGTACTAAAGAAGATAGGAGAATACGGCCTGATTTTGTAGAAGAAATCTGAATTTTCTTTTGACTCGTTTCAATTGCTTCAAGCCAGTAATCTCGGTCAGCTGTAAAATAGCGAACCAGCTCCTCAAAGCCTTCTACTTCTAATTCTGAAAAATACTGGTGGAGATTGGCAAGAGAATCTAAGATATTTTTCCTAGATTTTCCAGACTGAAATTGTTCTATCAAGTAGAAGCACTCAAAGCGAATACTTTCTAGTATTCGTTGCTGAACCTTATTTTGCTCCTCCAGTAAAGCCTTATCAAGCAAATCGATAATAGACTGGATATCGTAGGTCTCTTGAAGCAGATTTTCTAGAGCTAACAAAATCTTTTGAACTTCATCAATAATCAATAAACGGTCACTGACAAATTCAGGATTATCTTCCAGTCTAGTTACAAGATAGGCATGATTGGTCACTAAAAGCTTGCAGGTTTGCGCCTTTTCTTGACTACGTTTCCAAAAATCTTCCGTCACAAATAAGCTTTGAGATGATAAATTTCCGTCATGACGAAGGTCTGTCAGAAAATGTTGGTAACGGTAGAGTTGTCCAATTTCATCCAAATCTCCTGTCACTGTCTCTGTCAACCAAACCAAGACTTGCATTTTAAAGCGTCTAAATAAGCGATTTTCATCATTTTCCTGCAAGGAACGATAAAAGGAATCCAGCTTCAGATAATTGTGTGGTCCCTTTAAAGAATGAATATCTGTATGGAATACTTCCTTGAGACGTTTACCTTCTTCTTCCATAATTTGATTTTGAAGAATCTTTGTCGGAACACTAAGGACAATCTGACGATTTTCCACTTGAGACAAAGCAGGTAAGAGATAGCCATAGGTTTTCCCAATCCCTGTCGGCGCTTGAATTAATGAGACAGGCTCATCTTTCAATAGCAAGCCAACCTCTCTAGCAAAACTTTCTTGTTCCTCCCTCACTTCAAGGTTCAACAGAGAAATATTTTTAGTAAAATCTTGGGATAGTTTTCGTGGCTCCAGGGGAGCTCCGGTTTTCTTGAAATACAGTCCTTGAACTTCGACCAAGTCTGGAAAACTCAGGATAGATTGGCTACGATAAATTTCTTCAATAACCAGGTAGGACTCATATAAGAGAGCGTCAGCCATTTCCAGCAAGCGTTCCAAGAGTCCTTTAGGAAGTTGGGCCATCTTTTCTCGTAAAAAAAGAAGTAATTCCGCAGTAGCTTGGGCATCTGAAAGGGCTGTGTGGGCGTGTTTTAGAGGAATTCCTAATTCTCGACACAATATCGGCAAGCTATATTTTTCCAGTTCAGGGAAAAAAACCTGGGCCAATTCGACCGTGTCAACACGAGGATTTCTTAGTTCATAGCCTTCAAAAAATAAATTTTCCGCCAAAAGATTGGCATCAAACTGAACATTATGGGCTACAAAAATCCCATCCTCCACCAAGTCAAAGATTTTTCTAGCAACTTGCGAAAAATCAGGTGCTTGCGCCAGACGTTGGTCTGTCAATCCTGTCAGTTCTTTGATATGAGCATCTAAGGGTTCATGTGGATTGACATCCGTCGTATAGTGATCGACGATGTTTCCATCCTCAATCACAACAATTCCCACTTGGATAATTTTAGCCTTACTACCTGTGCTAGTTGCCTCTAAATCCACCACAACATAGCGATTACCAATCGTTTTCATTATAAAAAATTATACCAAAAAAAGGGCCATTTGGCACCTGCAAACATGGGATAATTTTCAAACTCAAGAAGGTTACTTGTATTAAAAATCCCAGCAAACAGAGCATCCTAGCCTATTAATTCTTTGAAAATATTGGAGAATAAGAAAAAATTGAGAGAAGAACTGTTTGCATCTTCCCTCTCTCAACGAATCATTTACTTTATTTAACCATATCAGGATCGTAATCATAGAATCCTGTATCAAGGAAACGGTTTTTAGGGTGTAACTTGCGTACTTCCTCATCCAGCAAGAAAGCTTGGTCATGGCTAAAGTTGCCCTCTTGGATCAAGCTACGCGCTTGGATAAAGAGTTTTGCAATCTCAATAAAGTTCTGACCTGGAGTGTAGAGCCCTTCTAGTTTCCAGTGAGTGAAACCATGCTCCACCAATTCTGTCAATTTGGTCATCAAATCAAGGTCATTGTTGGCAAAAATGTGGGTACCATGATTATCTTCAAAAATGGAATAGTGACTCTCTGGGTCACTTGGCTCAGCCAAGAAGAGGTCACGCTTGCGCGTCTTTTCATCATCGATGTGCGTAAAGTTATAGTAATTTTGCAAAAGCGGACGTTTAGAATGATGAATAACACTAGCACCATACACCAACACTTCAGCAGGAATTTCCAAAATCTCTGGCATTTTGAAAAGTTCAGCTGATGGAATTTCACGCGCCAAAACAGCCTCAGATGCGCCAGCCTTTTGTCCCCAGAAGTTAATCTGACGACTGCTTGTTACCATGGTTGAAGCATCGTAGATGGTCTTAAATGAATAACCATCGCGATTGACTACGTAAAAGACACCTGCATCCCCAATCGTAATGTAGTCTGTCTTGATTTCTTCCAAGAAATCGAGGAAGGGCTTGATACGATCCATCATATCTTGGTGCATGAGGGCATTGACTGCAACGATCAATTCCTTACCAGTATCATGAACCAAATTAGCGATTTCACGCAATTCGTCATAACTAAAGGTCGTTGGCAGACGAAGGCCAAAATCTTTCTCACCGACATAGATCCGGTCTACGCCAACTTCGAGCAGTTGTTTAACTTGTTCAATACTTTCAGCAGTTGCTG
>NZ_CAUQJA010000012.1:0-70675 GCF_963518475.1 uncultured Streptococcus sp.
AATTTGGGCTTATAGCCCTGGGACAAACCACCCGTTTGACGGGTGGTCATGATTAATAGTCAGTGTCATTATCATTCTCTATAGATTTATTAGAAAACAAAAATCCGCTTATTTATATACGCTTTATTAAACTAGATAACTTTTAAAATCTTATAAGAATAACTAGATTATTTTAATGTTTCGTAGTATAATAACACTAGGAAAACAAACTGTATAAACCAATATTTATAGGTTATTCAAAACGCTTATATATATGTGTTAAATTATTTATTACAGCGCCTAAAACTCTATTATATAAGGAAATATTACATGATCGATATCCACTCTCACATTGTTTTTGGTGTAGATGATGGACCAAGCACAAAAGAAGAAAGCCTAGCTCTTCTGAAAGAAGCTTTTTCACAGGGAGTTCGTACGATTGTATCCACTTCACATCGTCGTAAAAATATGTTTGAAACTCCAGAAGATTGTATAATGAAAAACTTTAAAGAAGTTCAGGCTCTCGCTAAAAGAGCATTACCAGAGTTAAAAATTCTATATGGAGCTGAAATATACTTCACCCAAGATGCTCTTGAAAAATTAAATAATAAAGAGATTCCTACTCTGAACGATACACAATATGCTTTGATTGAATTCAGCCCGACCACCCCCTATTGGGAAATCCGCAATGCAGTAAATAAAGTTTTATTGTTAGGTATTAGACCTGTCATTGCCCATATTGAACGCTATGTTGAACTAGAAAAAAATGAAAAAAGAGTTAAAGAGCTGATAGATATGGGATGTTATACTCAAATAAATAGTTCAAGTGTTCTTAAGCCTAAAATGTTTGGGGATAAGTATCGCTTACTCAAAAAAAGAGCTCAATATTTTCTTGCCCATAATCTAGTTCACTGTGTGGCTAGCGATATGCATAATCTAAGCTCAAGACCGCCATATATGGAGCAAGCATTTGACACGATTAGTCATCAGTATGGAAAGGAAAGAGCAGAAGAATTATTTTTAGTGAATCCTCAGTTGATTATATCGAACAAAAATATTTAGCAACATTTAATTTAGGTGTATTTCCTGTATTTTAATCACGTAAGCTTGAAAATCTTATTTTTTTATGTTATATTGAACTGTATGATTTAATTCTTGGTAAATATACATATTTTTACTAGTTCTAACTTTTTTATACTTGGAACTATATATATATATATATATATGCATCAACGTAGTGAGTGGCGCACGCATATATATGCGTGCGCCTTAGTTTTTTCTAGGAGAATGATGCTTATGTATAGGAGAATTAAGAGAATTATAGGTCTTCTAATTTCTATACCCTCATTACTATTAATTATCCCGATTTGTTTAATAGCATGTATCTTTATTGTAATCGAATCAAGTGGTAATCCTATTTACATACAAGAACGAATTGGTTTAAATGGACGAAGGTTTTCAATTTATAAACTCCGCTCCATGTATCAAGATGCTGAAAAGAACGGTCATAAATGGGCGAGCAAAAATGATACACGCATTACAAAAGTTGGACGTTTTATTCGTAAAACACGAATTGATGAATTACCACAAATTATCAATGTGATTAAAGGTGAGATGTCCATTATTGGGCCACGACCAGAAAGACCAGAGTTTATCAATGAATTTTTGAAAGATATCCCTAATTTTAATGAACGTTTAGCTGTTCGCCCAGGAATCACAGGATGGGCTCAAGTAAATGGTGGTTATGAATTAACTCCTAAAGATAAATTAGTCTACGATCTATTCTATATCAATCACGAAAGTATCAAGTTAGATTTTCTTATACTATTAAAAACAATTAAAGTGATGGTTACCGGGAACGGATCTAGGTAGTTCTAAGAAAGAAAAAATAAATAAAAGGAAACAAACAATAATATGACTATTTTTAATAAAAATATTAATAGATTTTTTTCTTTGATAAAAAGCAAACTACTATTTTTACTTCTATTTACTATAGTAGGGACGACAGCAGTTGGTCTATATACTGTTTTTATCATTTCTCCTATATACAGTGTATCCTCTAAGCTCATAATGAAGAACACTTCAAGTCAAACAAATGGGCAAAATAATGATGCGCAAACGATTGAAGCTATAAACCTCTTTCAAAGACAAGCTAAGACTTATTTAGAGATAGCAGATCTTCCCCCTGTAAAAGATGAGACCAATAAAGCATTAAGCTTATCACCAGATGAAATTTCAAAAATCAAGTCTGTTAAATTAACAAATGACTCAGGTTCTCAGTTGGTCACAATAACAGTTAGAGGACTAGATCGAAATTTAGCAGAACGTTATATTAAAGAGTATGTGTCTCAGTACAAGAAATTTACAGCAGATAGATTAGGGCGCGACAACTTGTCAGTTGTTACTGAAGCACTGGGAAGTGATTCTCCAGTTTATCCCGTTCTATGGAAGAATCTTCTTGTATCTATTCTAGTATTTTCTTTTGTAGGATTTAATGTTATTTTCATCAAATATCTATTGAGTGATTCGATTGATTCTTACGAAGACTTGGAAGAGTTAGTGGGAACACCTGTTCTCGGGATGATTCCGACTATAGAGAGAAAGAGAAGAGGTGAGTGACATGCATATCGAAGTTATTCATAACAGTAAATCCATCGTAGCTGAGTCCTTTAGAACTTTAAGGAGTAATCTTCAGTTCTCAGAATTTGGAAAAAATATTAAAATCATTGTCGTTACAAGTGCCAACCCCAATGAAGGCAAGAGTGAAGTCAGTATCAATCTTGCCGCTTCTTTGGCCCAACAGGGGAAAAGAGTGATTATCATAGACGCGGATATGCGTAAACCAACTCAACATAAATTAACCGAGCTAAATAACACTGAAGGACTCAGTACCTTTCTATTAAAGAAGTCAGGAGTAGATTCCATTAATCATTTGACGATAAATGATGTGAATTTAGATGTACTGACTTCAGGACCTGTTCCGCCTAATCCTTCTGAGATGTTAGCTAGTTCTTCTATGGATGAAACACTTAAAGCATTTGAGGATTTTTATGACTATGTCATTATCGATACACCTCCCTTGCTAGCAGCAACGGATGCTCAAATTTTAGCAAGTATTGCTGACGCCACACTTCTAGTCGTAGATACAAAAAAATCAAAACGTCGACAGATCACTGAAGCAAAACGTAGATTAGATCATGTTGGAGCTAGACTACTTGGTGTGATAATGAATAAAATAGATTCACATAAAGACACCTATTATTACTATTATTAAAATAACTATTTGAAAGGCTAAGGATAAAGAAAAAAATGGCAATCTATCTTTTAATGTTCGTTTATATCTCTTTCCTTGCCTTTTTCTCATTAAAATATGAGGATAAAGAACAAGAGTTAAGATTTCTTGTTCTTCCGACTTTCTTCTTTTTTTTAATCATTGCAGGTTTTCGTACTTCTAGCGTCGGAGGAGACTTAGGAACTTATATCCATATTTTTGAATCAAATCATTTACAACTTCCGGATTTATCAAATCTATTTCGTTCTCGATTTGAACTTGGTTATTTAGTAAGTAATATTTTCCTAAGAAACTTTAGTGAGCACTATCCATTTTTATTATTTTCCTATGCCTTTATAACTTTAATTGCCTGGTTTCTTGTGCTTTATAAGCATTCTAAAAATGTTTACATGAGTTTACTGATTTACTTCAGCTCGTTAGGACTCTTTTTTTATTCTTTATCAAATATCAGGCAAGGTCTAGCGATCGCTTTAAGTTTTTTAGGGTTTCACTACGTAGTAAAAAACAAGAAGATTTTAGCATGGGTATTTATCTTACTAACTCCCTTATTTCATACATCTGGTATCGTCTGCCTCTTGTTTTTCCCCCTTAAAAAAATCGTTTTAAATAAAAGAATATACCAATTTGTGTTCCTTGCATTTCTAATCATCTTACCTTTTATCAAACAAATTGCAACTATCTTTATTTCTTTCTTCCCTCAGTATACTTCCTATCTGGAATCATCCTGGTTTTTGGAAAGCAATAAATGGGCACCAATATTTTTAACAATTTGGTATGGTATAGTTCTGCTTTTTGGAGAACTAGTGATTAGAACGAAAAAACTATCGACTGAAGAAGAATTTATAAGAACTTTGTTCTTTATCTCCTTTTTATTTACTGCGTCAACTTTGCAAACAAGTCTTTTTGGCAGATTCGCACACTATTTTACCCCCTTTATTTGCCTATATATCCCTATGATTTTATCTAAAATAGGTGACAAAAAAGTTCAATGGATTTTATTTTATTTGATGATATTGGTTTACGCTTCAATCTTTCTAGTCATTGTTTATTTTAAAGCTGACTGGTACCATGTCGTTCCCTACCGTTCAGTTATTGTAGATTGGTTATTTGGAAATTAGGTTTAGGAGTTATAAAATGAAATTTTCAGTTCTAACGACAGTCTATAAAAAAGAGACTCCTACAAATTTAAGGAAAAGTTTACTAAGTTCTTATCAGCAGACCCTTAAACCGACAGAAATCATTTTAGTTTGTGATGGCGAATTGACTGAAGAGTTAGAAATAGAAATCCAAAAGTTGCAGAGAGAGATTCCGATTTTAAAAGTTTTTCATTTACCTGAAAATTTAGGCTCAGGACCAGCCTCTCTCTTTGGAGTCAATCAATGCCAAACAGAATTCATTGCAAGAATGGACAGTGATGACTATTCTCTAGAAACAAGGTTTGAGAAGCAATTAGCAGCCTTTGAAAAAAATCCCAACCTCATCATGGTTGGTTCCAATATCCTAGAGAAAAATACAGAGTTTACCGCCTTAAAGAAAGTACCAGAAACTACAGCCGAAATTCGTCAATATTCGAAAATGAGAAATCCCTTTAATAATCCATCGAGTATGATGAAAAAAAAATATATCTTGAAGGCTGGTAATTATCGTAAGTTCCGCTATCTAGAGGATTATGACCTCACCATGAGATTGTTACACGATAATCCAACCAAGGATTTTTTGAATATCCAGGAGCCATTAGTGGTCATGCAGACTAACGATTCTAGCTATCTGCGGAGAGGCGGTTTCTTGTATGTAAAGACGGACTTTATGCTCCAATTAGATTTTTATCGTAGAAGAGACATTAGTCTAGTAGAATTTCTTAGAAATATTTTCCTTCGTAATGCGGTTCGAATTCTTCCGAATTCAGTTAGGAAATGGGTCTATCAGAAAAAAATGAGAGAAGATGTAGAGGTGATTAGGAAGATATGAAGAGAGTCATTACATACGGAACATTTGATTTATTGCATTACGGTCATATTAATCTCTTAAAAAGGGCAAAAGCCTTGGGAGATTATCTGATTGTAGGATTATCCACCAATGAATTTAATAGACTAGAAAAAAATAAAGAATGTTATTTTGATTACGAAGAAAGAAAATCGCTATTAGAGGCTATCAGATATGTGGATCTTGTTATACCAGAAGAAAATTGGGATCAAAAAATCTCAGACATCGAAAAGTATCATGCTGATGTGTTTGTCATTGGAGATGATTGGCAGGGCAAATTTGATTATTTAAGTGATATGGGGATAGAGGTTGTTTACCTACCACGAACAAAAGAAATTTCAACCTCTAAGATAAAGAATGATTTGAATCAAGGGAACTAGGATGAAATATCAAGTCATACATGTAACAGGTAGTGTAAGGAATACCATGAGCGGCGTACAAAGTTTTATCAAAAATCATATCCCAACTGATGATCAAGAGTTTGAATATATGGTAGGTGAGTCAAATGGAGACGCTCATTTCCCATTTAATCAATACTTAGATGAAAAAGAAATTAAACGAATTATTTTTCCAGCCCTAAAGATTTCTAAACTATTCGCCTATGCGAGAGAATGCCGACACTTTTATGAAACGAATAAAATTGACATTCTCCATGTTCATAATCCTATAACCGCTTTTATACATAATTACTATGCTCGAAAAAATGGTGTCCCAGTTAGGATTTACCACAATCATAGTAGCCAATTTTCAGATACTTGGTTGAAAAGTATACGCAATCGATTTTTGGTCTTTCTAGCCTTGAAAAATGCAACCCATCGTATCTCTTGTGGCCAATTAGCTGGACTGAAGATATTTGGAAAGCAATCCTTTCAAATCCTTCCAAATGCAATTGACATCGATAAGTATCGTTTTTCTCCGATTTTTAGAGAAGAAATCCGCAAAGAGTTTCATATAGCTGAACATCAAAAAGTAATAGGGATGATTGGTATTTTAAATCCTTTCAAGAATCAGAGTTTTTTGATTGAAGTTGCTAAAGAATTACCTGACGTTACCTTTGTCTTTGTTGGTGAAGGTCCAGATCGTGCCATTTTAGAAGAGAAAAGTAAGGAAGTGAAGAATATCATCTTTACAGGAAAAAGAGAAGATGTTCATAAGTTTTATTCAGCCTTTGATATCTTTGCCTTTCCTTCTTTGTATGAAGGTTTCCCAATCGTGCTGGTAGAGGCTCAGTGTTCTGGAGTCGATATTCTCATGAATGAAACGATTGATCCAACAACTCAGATCGTTAGTGAACTTTGCACAGCCATGCCTCTAGATAAGGCTAAATGGGTAAACTACATAAAAAAGGCGCCTATCAAGAAGAAACAACGACAGCTAAATGAACACCTAAAGCAGTTTGATATTGAAGAAAATGTTCAAAATTTAAAAGAAATTTATAAGCAAGGTTTAAAAAGAGAATGATCAACTATTTAAAACCCTTACTGTTCAAAGTAAGTGATTTTACTTATAAAATAAATAAAATGATTCCCAAGAAAAGGAACAGAATTGTTCTCTATTCTAATTGGGGGTTCAGAGATAATCTTAGAACACTTTATCACTATTTAGTGGATAATGACTATCAGGAAACATATGAGATCGTTTGTGCTTCAAATGATTTTTATCATTTAGACAAAGAAAATGATGTAAAGTATGTTTCGATTTATCGAGGTTTCTTTTATTTTTTAACATCTAAATATTTTTTCTATTCATTTGGCAAGTATCCTATAAAGCCTGCTCCAAGCCAGATGGTTGTCAACTTGTGGCATGGAATGCCCTTAAAAAAAATTGGGAATCTTGAAGTTGGAATGGAAAAAATTGACTATAATTTCTTTACAAAATTAGTCTCCTCTTCAGAATTATTTACTCCAATCATGAAAGCTGCTTTTAATGCTAAAGATGAGCAGATGCTTCTTGTTGGCAATATCCGGAATGATGAGCTCTTTAAAGAGAAAAAAGAGAAAAAAATCATCTGGATGCCAACATACCGCAATTCTAAAAATTATCATGACAGCCAAGCAGCATTGATATTTTCTTTAGAAGAAGAGGACTTTCAAAACATTGAAAAACTACTCTCAAACTATGGGTATCAACTTTATATTAAACTTCACCCTCTTGAGGAATCTCAGTTAAAATTTGAAATGAATTATTCGACCATTCATCTATTAACAGAAGAGATTATTAGTGAGCAGTATGAGACTTTATATACCTTTTTGGGAACAACAAGTGCATTAATTACTGATTATTCATCAGTATTTTTAGATTATTATTTATTAAATAGGCCAGTTGCATTTACCATTAATGATTATGAGGAATACAAGGAAAAAAGAGGCTTTGTGTTTGAAGATGTGAAGAGTTTAATGGTAGGAAGTGTCATTCGTGATTCGCATGATTTATTAGAATTTCTAGAGAGTGTCATGAAATCTGAAGATCCTTATATTGACGAACGAAAAATAGTCAATAACAAGGTTAATGCCATTCAAAAAGATTTTACAAAGACCCTTTTGGATGAAATTGGATTAAAGAAATAAGGTTAGGATAAAGAATGATTAGTGTAATCGTACCCGTTTATAATGTAGAAACTTATCTGGAAGAATGTTTAGACAGCATTCAAAACCAAACCTATACAGACCTTGAAGTCATTTTAGTCAATGATGGTTCAACAGATGGATCAAAAGCTATTTGTGAACGTTATTGTAAAGAGAATCGTCACTTTCACTTGTTGAATCAAGAAAATCAAGGATTGAGCGCTGCAAGAAATAAAGGGGTAGAAATATCAACTGGAGAGTATATTGTATTTGTAGATAGCGATGATATTATTAAAACAAACTATTTAGAAAAGTTAATGCAATACATGACTGAGGATGTAGATATTGTAGAGTGTATATTTACAGTAAAGAAAATGGAATTTTTGGAAGAAAATATTGAGACAACAACCATTATTTTTGAAGGAGATTCAAATGAGGCAGTTAAGTTTTTCCCAAATCATACTCTAAATGTTAATGCAGTTACTAAACTGTACAGAAGAGAGATTGTTGAAGCAGTTCCATATATAGAAGGTGTATTTTATGAAGATGTTTATAGTGGAATAGGGATGTTAAAATATATTCGAAAAATGATTAAAATTGACTATGTAGGATATTATTATCGAGTACGTTTAGGTAGTATAATGCACCGAGAATTTTCACCAAAAAATCTAGATATATTTACTGTTTGTGATAAATTAATAGAATTATATGCTGATAGAGAAGACCTTCTTCCTTATGTTGGTAGTTTTTTAGTTCATTTGGCTACGATGCATTATCACAGTTATGTAAAAAAAGGGAATCCATATAGAGAATTCTATAATCAAAAATTAGCTGAGTATGTAACATTAACAAAGAAAAATCCAGAGTTAGCTAGAGCATCACGTTTGATTAGGCTCTATAACTTTTGCCCAAAATATTATAATTCAATTGTATTCCCAGTCTACTATGCAATTTGGAAATTCAAAAATGGCATAAAAGAAGTAAAGATTGATGAATAAAAATAAATGTGAAGGAAATTAATTTATGATTAGCGTAATCGTTCCAGTTTATAACGTGGAAGAATATCTGGAAAAATGTCTAGAAAGTATTCAACATCAGACTTATACAGATATTGAAGTCATCTTAGTAAACGACGGTTCAACGGACAGCTCAAAAGAGATTTGTGAACGATTTTGCCAGGTAGATAGTCGCTTTAGATTGATTAATCAAGAAAACCAAGGACAAAGTGTCGCAAGAAATCGCGGTGTTAAAGAATCTGTTGGGCAATATATTATGTTTGTGGATAGTGATGATGTGATCAATACAAACGTGTTAGAAGTACTACTTCCTTACATGAAGACGGATGTAGATATCGTAGAATGTAGAATGACAAGAAATAAAGAAGACTTCTTTCTTAATAGGACTTCTACAATTGTATTCGAAGGAAACGCTAAAGAAGCAATTCTTAATTGTATTGAGTTTAAAGAAGTGAAGTTTTGTCCCGTTACAAAATTATATACAAGAGAAATTGTTGAAAAGATTCCATTTTTAGAAGGATATATTTACGAAGATGTTTTTACAGGAATCAATTATCTAAAACATATTCGAAAAATAGTAGTTGTTGATTATATTGGTTATTATTACCGTGTTCGTGCAAATAGTACTATGACGAAATCCTTTAATGAAAAAGATTTAGATATTTTTAAAGTGGGAAATCAGTTAATAGATTCCTTTAAAGATGATGAAAATATGCTTCCCTATATTGGTTATTTTATGTTTTATCTTGGTCATGGACACTATTTAAAAGATGGGATCAATAAGAAGAGTCCTTACGTTGATTTATATGAAAATTTTATTCGAAATGCTGCTTTTATAGCAAAGCAATCCAAGGAAGTTGTTGGGAAATATCGTTTATTGAGACTGTACTTATTTGCTCCAAAATATTATACAACGATTACTCATCCTATTTATAAAAGTTTACAAAAGAGATGGATTTCTACTAAAAAAGTAATGAAGCATCTAAACGATAAATTACATATAAGAAAAAATTGATTATTTGAATATGTAGGATAACACACTAAATCTTAAAGGAAGTGTCAGAATAAAAATGATTAGCATAATAGTTCCAGTTTATAATGTAGAAAATTATCTGGAAGAATGTTTAGATAGTATCAAAAATCAAACGTATACAGATATCGAAGTAATATTAGTTAACGATGGATCTACTGATAATTCACAAGTAATTTGTGAAAGATATTGTCAACAAGATCCCCGTTTTCATTTAATTAATCAATCAAATCAAGGACAAAGTGTTGCGCGTAACAATGGAGTTGCTGCTTCTAGAGGTGAATTTATTACTTTTGTAGACAGCGATGATGTTATAAAAAGTGATATGTTACAACAATTAATGAGATATATGGATACAGGAATCGATATTGTAGAATGTGATAGAACTGAGGCTATTCAATGTTTAAATGAAGAAAAAAAAGATATTCATGTTAAAGAATTTGATTCAAATGAAGCATTATACCAATGTTTTAATCATGGAGTAAGTTGGAGCCCTGTCGCAAAACTCTATCGCCGTAAAATAGTGGAGAAAGTTCCGTTTTTAGAAAATTTAATTTATGAAGATTTTTATACTGGAATCGTCTCTTTAAAATATATTCAT
Organism: uncultured Streptococcus sp.; assembly: GCF_963518475.1. Classification (GTDB taxonomy): domain Bacteria; phylum Bacillota; class Bacilli; order Lactobacillales; family Streptococcaceae; genus Streptococcus. The sequence continues at coordinate 10,466 of NZ_CAUQJA010000012.1, forward strand.
AAAATGAGAAAAATTGACTATATTGGTTATTATTATCGATATCATACTTCTAGTACAATGAATCAGACATATTCAGAAAAGAATCTTGATATTTTTAAAGTTGGCGAAAAATTATTAGAGGAATTTAGAGAAGATAATTGGTTACCTTATGTAGGGAATATGTTATTTTTAGTTGGTATTGGACATTTTAAAAAGTATAACATAAGAGTTGGACATCCATATTATCAGTTATATGTTGATGCAATTGATAACTATTTTGAAATAGCTAAGAAATCATCAGATATTTTCAATTCTAGTAAATTATTAAGATGGTATAGCTATTCACCAAAATATTTTTTAAGTATATTTTATCCTTTATATTTAAGATATTTATTTACGCGTAAAAAAACTTTAAAGTAGAGGTTATCCATGATTAGTGTCATTGTACCTGTTTATAATGTTGAAGAGTATCTGGAAGAATGTTTAGATAGTATTCAATGTCAAACTTATAGCAATATTGAAGTAATACTTGTTAACGATGGTTCTACGGATCATTCACAAGAAATTTGTGAGAGATATTGTAAACAAGATCCTCGCTTTCGCTTAATCAATCAAGCAAATAAAGGATTAAGTGGCGCTCGTAATCGTGGTATGACTGAATCTAAAGGCGAATTTATCACTTTTGTAGATAGCGATGATGTTCTTAAAGACGATATGTTGGAGCAATTATTAAAGCACATGACTTCAGAAGAAATGGACATCGTAGAATGTTGGTATACAAATGATAAAAAAGAAATAGAAATCCCTTCTCCCGAGAATGTCAAAATTATTTTTCAAGGAAATGCTAAAGAAGCTTTAGTCTCTTTATGTGAGGATAATATTGTTCGTTTGAATGCAGTCGCTAAACTGTTTAGAAGAGAAGTGATTCTCAATTTTCCATTTTTAGAAGGTCTATTTTATGAAGATGTGTATGGAGGAATGGGAATCTTAAAACATATTCATAAAATAGTGAAAATTGATTATACAGGATATTATTATCGCGTGCGTTCTGGTAGTATTATGAATCGAGAATTTAATTTTAAAAATTTGGATTTGTTTACGATTTGTGATAAAGTGGAACAACTATATGAAGGAAATGCTGACTTACTCCCATATGTACAGCGTCGCTTATTCCATTTAGTTTTGATGCACGTTGTCGACTATCATATATTCGAGGGAAATCCATATCAAGAAAAATATGTGGAATATTTGAATCGTTACGCTAAAAGTTCAAGTCAATCATTATTAATACGAGCCTATCGATTATTCCCTAAAAAGATTGTCTTCATTTCAAGAGTTATTGGAGCTATTCAATGGAGATTTGAAAAATATATTGTAAAAAGATTTTGGAGAGGGTTGAAGTAGTATGAATTATTACTTAAAAGAATTTTACGCAGAAGCCAAACATGCAGGATCTAAAGCAAGATTAGATGCTGAAAAAATAATGGTAGAAGCAGGATATCAACCTTTTTCCCTAAATAATGATTCAAATTCCATCGCTTTGACAAAAGATGATGTGTTAGTTCTTCAATTTCCATTATTATGGCATTCCTTAAAAAAACAAATTTTAACGAGATTTTTGAAAAATAGGACATTCAAAGCTTATTTACTGATTCATGATATCGAGTCCTTGAGAAACAAAAAAATCAGGTCATTTACAGATTTCAAGTACTCTATTATCCATTATTTACAAAATAAAACAGTCCTTGAAAAAGTCGATGGTATTATCGCCCATAACGAAAAGATGAAAGCAGAACTTGTACGATTAGGAATACCGGAAGAGAAGATTGTTTCCTTAGAGATATTTGACTATTTGATTCCACATTATAAAGAGAAGAAAGCTTATGAAAAAGAAACTATTTTGTTAGCTGGAAATTTCGATATTCGGAAAACAAAATACGCAAGACAATTACCTGAAAAACCAGATTTTTCTATTTATGGCATTAACTTTGAAGTAGAGCATCTTCCTAAAAATGTTCATTATCAAGGTGCTTTTTCTCCTGATGAACTCCCTAATCGCTTACATGGCGGCTTTGGGTTAGTCTGGGACGGAGATAGTCCTCATACTTGTAGTGGGATGTATGGAGAGTATTTAAAGATGAATAACCCACATAAAGCTTCTCTATATTTAGCATCAGGTTTTCCGATTATTGTATGGAGCCAATCTGCTTTAGCGGAGTTTGTACGAAAAAACCATTGTGGAATACTTGTTGATTCATTATTTGAAATTGCAGATTGTTTAAACTCGATTGATGAAGAAGATTTTCAAGAGCTGATTAAAAATAGTAAAATAGTAGGAGAGAAACTTCGTAACGGATATTTTCTAAAAACAGCTTTAGAAAAATGTGAAAGGAATTTGTAGAGTTTATGAAACTACAAATCTTACAAAAAAAAATGGCTCGCTATCGTCAAATTTTAAAATATTATGGCCTTAAACTAACATGTGTTTACTTTCTTGCACAAAAATCTGACAAGATGTTTTATGATTTTCGTAGAAAGATTCTTTTGGATTTTGTACTAAAATTAAGAAAAGAAGCACAACTAGTTGATTCGAGTAATGAAAAAGAGGAAGAAACAACAGAATTTCCAAAAATGATTTGGACAATGTGGCAACAGGGAGAAGAGCAAATGCCTGAGACAGTCCAGGCTTCAATGAAGACCATAAAAGACTTCGCCAAAAGAAATGACTGTGAATTCTACTTGTTGACGGATAAAAATCTGGCAGATTTCATCAATATTCCAGGAGACATCACCGAAAAATACAAGAAAAAAGAATTATCAGCTGCGCATTATTCAGATATTATTCGTTTTAGTCTCTTATACCAATATGGTGGAATTTGGATGGATGCAACCTTATTTGTATCTCCCTATGCAACTTTAGAAATGTTTGAAGGGGACTTTTTTACTCTGAATCATCCACCTATACGAACAAATCAAATGGAACGAACTGTTGGTGACTTTAAATGGGCAGGTTTCTTTCTAGCAGGAAAAAAAGGCAAGCCTTATTTTAAACATATTCGAGATTTATATCTTTACTATGTTCGTAAATACCCAGTTTTTATTCATTACCTGATGATGGATTATTTTATTTTGTCCGAATATGAATCAAATCATGAATTTAAAGAATTAGTGGATAGATTACCTATTCTAGCACCAGCTGAGCGTGTTTGGTTTTTAAGAGACCATGCCCATGATCTTTTTGATGAAAAAGAATGGGAAGAAGTGTTGAAAACAACACCGATTTTGAAAACGACTTATAAAATCAAGAAAGAAGAAGTTCTTCCAGAGAGTTATCTCGATCAACTTTTACAAGGAAAATTAAAGGAATAGATGAAATACACGAAAAAAAGTAGAACCGAATTTGCCACCTTAAATACGAGTATTGCTCTGGCATTGCAACCTTTTCAAGTCCTTCTTGGCTTTATCAATCGAACTATTTTTATCAATTTACTTGGGGTAACCTATCTAGGATTAAACAATTATTTGTCTAGCTTAGTTTCTATCCTGTCTTTGGCAGAATTAGGGGTTGCTGGAGCCATGAGCTATGCACTATATGGACCCTTAGACAGAGAAGAACATGGAAAAATTAATGCCTTTATGATTCTTTTCAAAAAATTATATAGAATCATTGGCTTTTCTATTTTTATATTAGGCGCTATACTTTCTTTATTTCTTCCTTATATGATAAAGGATTATACGGTAAATAGTGAATTATATTTGATTTTTTTCCTCTTTGTATTTAATTCTGCTTCAAGCTATTTTTTCTCCTATAAACGAACCTTACTTTATGTCGATCAGCGTAATTATGTGATGACTTTGATTGACTTTGGATTAAATACGCTTCGCGTATGCTTGCAAATCGGAATTTTATTCTTTACAAAAAATTATATCTTTTATCTATTGATCAGTATCATCATGAATTTTATAGGGAATATCATCATGTCGCGGATTGTAGATAGATTGTATGGTTACCTGTTTAATGATGACATAACACCCATTAATCAGGAGGAAAAAGGAAAATTTATCCGAAATATCAAAGGAAATATAGTCGGTAGTATTGGAGAAACGATTGTTTTTCAAACAGATAGTATTCTAATGGCAAGTTTTGTCAGCTTAGCAGCTATAGGTATTTACGGGAATTATACCTATGTTTTAGGATTTCTTTCACTGATTTTAAATACTGTGATTAATTCAGTTGTTTCTTCCGTAGGTAACTTAGTCCATTCGGAGTCTACGACAGTAGCAGATATGGTTAAATTCCTAAAAAAATTCCAGTTTATTACTTTTAGCCTGATTTATTTTGCTAGCTTAGGTTATTTAATGTTCATTCATCCATTTATGACTATCTGGTTAGGTGAGAGTTTTTCATTTAATTATACGATTGAGATTTTGATCGTCCTTCATTTTTTCCTAACTTTTTATAGAAGACCGATTCTAACGTTGATTTCAGTTTATGGCTTAAGTTATGAGCAAAATAAAAAAGTTATTGTTGAAATTTTATTAAACATTTTCCTTTCACTCTATTTTTTAGCGATTTTAGATTTAGGGGTATCTGGAATTTTATTGGGTACGATTTGTTCAACAGTCTTGACCTGTACATGGTATGAACCCTATAGCGCCTTTAAGTATGGATTGAAAGCTTCCTCAAAGGACTTTTTTAAAACAATGTTACAAGATTTCTCAGTTGTAGGGATGAGTATCCTACTTTTGAGTTTACTGGATAACTACCTCTTAACTCAGCTAGATTTCATTCTCAGTTTGGCAATCAAAATCGTTCTTTATTTGACAGTATTGGGTGTCTACGTTTTCCTATTTAGAAATCATGAAGGCGGTAGACAAATCATACTGATGATTCAAAAAGTATTAAAGTTAAAAAAATAAGGAGAAATCAATGAAAAGAATTTTGGTTTGTGGTCTGGTTCCAGATGTTGGTGGCTTGGAAAAAATTGTGGTAGATTTTTATAATCATATCGATACCTCTGAATTTGAACTGGAATTTTTACTACAAGGTTCTGAAGATGTTGAATTTAGTGAGCATTTTAAAAAGCTTTGCCGCAATCCTCTAGTCGTTCATAGAATCCCCAAGTTAAGACCTCATATCCAGCAAGCCTTAAAAGAATGGAATGAGTTTTTTAAGAAAAATGCCCATCGATATGATATTGTATGGTCCAATCAAAATGGCTTGACACATTTAGAATTTTTAAAATTGGCAAAGAAATATGGGATAGAAAAAAGAATCGTTCATGGGCATTGTGCGACAGCAGATAAATTTTATCGCTTTGTTCATCCAGTAAATCGTCTTTTTGTTGGAAAATATGCGACAGATTTTTGGGCCTGTGGAACAGAAGCATTGAACCATTTTTATCATGGTCAAGAACGAAAAAAGGCCTTGGTTATTCATAATGCCATTGAAGTTGAGAAATTTTTATATGATCAAGAAATTCAATCCCAACTTCGAAAGGAGTATCAGATCCCTGAAAATTGTTTGGTCATTGGGCAAGTGTCCCGTTTATATGAAAAACAAAAAAATCAAAGTTTTTGTGTTAAGGTCTTTTCTGAAATCGTCAAAAAAGAACCAAATTCTCGTCTAGTATTTATTGGAAGAGGAGATACTGCGTTTTTAGAAAATATGGCAAAAGAATATGGTGTCGAAGACAAAGTCATTTTTACAGGCTTGACCACTAATGTCGGAAAAATGCTAAATTTATTAGATGTGTTCTTCTTCCCATCTAATTTTGAAGGATTGCCAATTGTACTCATTGAAGCGCAAGCAAATGGATTACCTGTTGTAACAGCAAATCATCTACCAGATGCAAAAATACTAGATAACTACGATAACAGCCTGTCTTTAAAAGATTCTCTTGAAAAATGGGCGGATAAAATTTTATCAGTCAGAGATCATCGAGAGCTTGATACAGAAAAGGTGAAACAGCTGATAGATAAAAATGGCTACGAGATCGAATCTGCAACCAGACAGTTGGAAAAGTTATTTGATGAGTGATTAAAAGTTGATGGAGAGGACATGAATGTCTTCTCTAATTTTATTTCTATCAGATTATCACACGTTAGTTTCATAAATAAAATTATGGCTAGGCTATTTTAATAGTACTTCTAAAAGCTATTTTATCAGCAGAATAATTAACTTAATTACAAGGGAATACAACTAAGTTTATATTTAATAATCTCATGGATTAGAGATGACTATTTTTCGGAGGTTAATATATCAAAAAATGAGATTGCATTCAATTTTTCTTAATAAAGTAGCTTTTCTAGACAAAAGCTTATGCAAAAAAGAGTAATTTATGATAGAATATAAGGCAAGAAAGAAAACGTTTTTACAATTTTTTCAACCCGAAGGAGATATATTATGGCTACTATTCAATGGTTTCCTGGTCACATGTCCAAAGCTCGTCGACAGGTGCAGGAGAATTTAAAATTTGTTGATTTTGTGACGATTTTGGTAGATGCACGCTTACCTCTATCTAGTCAAAATCCTATGTTAACCAAAATCGTTGGTGACAAACCAAAACTCTTGATTTTAAACAAGGCAGACTTGGCTGATCCAGCAATGACCAAGGAATGGCGCCAGTATTTTGAATCACAAGGAATTCAGACTCTGGCTATCAACTCTAAAGAGCAAGTGACTGTAAAAGTTGTAACAGATGCGGCCAAAAAGCTCATGGCTGATAAGATTGCTCGCCAGAGAGAACGTGGGATTAAAATTGAAACCTTGCGTACCATGATTATCGGGATTCCAAACGCTGGTAAATCAACTCTCATGAATCGTTTGGCTGGTAAGAAGATTGCCGTTGTCGGCAACAAACCAGGTGTTACCAAGGGACAACAATGGCTTAAAACCAATAAAGACTTGGAAATCTTGGATACACCGGGGATTCTCTGGCCTAAGTTCGAAGACGAAACTGTCGCTCTCAAACTAGCCCTAACAGGTGCTATCAAAGACCAGTTGCTTCCTATGGATGAGGTAACTATTTTTGGCCTCAATTATTTCAAAGAACATTATCCAGAAAAGTTGGCCGAACGCTTCAAACAAATGAAAATTGAAGAAGATGCGCCTGTTATCATTATGGATATGACCCGTGCCCTCGGTTTCCGTGATGACTATGACCGCTTTTACAGTCTCTTCGTGAAGGAAGTCCGCGACGGTAAACTCGGTAACTATACCTTAGATACATTGGAAGACCTCGATGGCGACGATTAAAGAAATCAAAGAACTCCTTGCAACAGTTAAGGACTTAAATAACCCTATTTTTTTAGAACTCGAGCAGGATAATCGCTCTGGGGTTCAAAAAGAAATCAGCAAGCGTAAAAAAGCCATTCAGGCTGAATTGGATGAGGAGCTTCGTTTGGAATCCATGCTTTCCTATGAAAAAGAACTTTATAAACAAGGATTGACCTTAATTGCAGGTGTTGATGAGGTCGGTCGTGGTCCTCTGGCTGGACCTGTAGTCGCTGCAGCCGTTATTTTACCTAAAAATTGTAAGATTAAAGGCCTCAACGACAGCAAGAAAATTCCTAAAAAGAAACATCTGGAGATTTTCAAAGCAGTTCAAGACCAAGCACTGTCAATCGGAATTGGTATCATGGATAATCAGGTCATCGACCAAGTCAATATCTATGAAGCAACCAAACTAGCCATGAAGAAAGCAATCTCCCAACTCAATCCTCAACCTGAGCACCTCTTAATTGATGCTATGAAACTGGAGTTGCCCATTTCACAAACCTCCATTATCAAAGGTGATGCTAATTCCCTCTCTATCGCAGCAGCTTCTATAGTAGCCAAGGTGACACGTGATGAATTGATGAAGGAATACGATCAGCAGTTCCCTGGCTATGATTTTGCTGCTAATGCAGGATATGGAACTGCTAAACACTTAGAAGGACTTGAAAAACTAGGAGTTACCCCAATTCACCGAACCAGCTTTGAACCCGTTAAATCACTGGTTTCAGGAGAAAAAGAAAGTTAAGTTAGAAGGAATGATTATGGAGGAACAGTCAGAAACACTCAGTTCCAAGAAAGAATTTGCCTTTGCCTCAAGCACCATATTATCCCAAGTTGGACGAGGAATCATCGTCGGTCTCATTGTTGGAATTATCGTTGGATCCTTTCGTTTCTTAATCGAAAAAGGCTTCCACCTGATACAAGGACTTTATCAAGATCAAGCGCACCTAGTGCGCAATCTTTTTATCATTGGTCTATTTTATTTAATAATTTGTTGGCTCAGTGCGAAACTAACTCGGTCAGAAAAAGACATCAAAGGCTCAGGAATTCCTCAAGTCGAAGCCGAATTAAAAGGACTGATGACCCTCAACTGGTGGGGCGTACTTTGGAAAAAATATATTTTAGGAATTTTGGCTATTGCAAGTGGCCTTATGCTGGGGCGTGAAGGTCCAAGTATTCAACTCGGAGCGGTCGGTGGTAAAGGAATTGCCAAATGGCTTAAATCCAGTCCAGTAGAGGAACGTTCTCTTATTGCGAGTGGAGCTGCAGCAGGTTTAGCCGCAGCCTTTAATGCTCCCATTGCAGGACTTCTCTTTGTTGTAGAAGAAGTCTATCACCATTTTTCACGCTTTTTCTGGGTCTCAACTCTAGCAGCCAGCCTCGTAGCAAACTTTGTTTCTCTGCTCATATTTGGCCTAACACCCGTACTGGATATGCCAGATAATATCCCACTCATGACCCTAGACCAGTATTGGATTTACCTCCTCATGGGAATTTTTCTGGGTCTTTCCGGTTTTCTCTATGAAAAAGCTGTACTCAATGTTGGTAGAGTTTATGACTGGATTGGGCAAAAAATCCGTTTGGATAGAGCTTATTACCCAATTTTTGCCTTTATTCTCATCATACCAGTCGGGATCTTCTTGCCCCAGATCCTTGGAGGTGGAAATCAACTTGTTCTTTCCCTAACTGAGCAAGATTTTAGTTTCCAAGTTCTATTAGCGTACTTTTTGATTCGCTTTGTTTGGAGCATGATTAGCTATGGAAGTGGCCTTCCAGGAGGAATTTTTCTACCCATTTTGGCGCTTGGTTCCTTGCTTGGTGCCCTAGTTGGTGTCATTTGTGTGAATATTGGACTTGTCAGTCAGGAGCAATTCCCTATATTTGTCATTCTGGGAATGAGTGGCTATTTTGGAGCAATATCCAAGGCTCCCTTAACTGCTATGATACTCGTAACTGAGATGGTAGGAGATATTCGCAACCTCATGCCACTTGGCTTAGTAACCTTAGTAGCTTACATCATCATGGATTTACTTAAAGGTGCACCAGTCTATGAGGCCATGCTAGAAAAAATGCTGCCAGAAGAAGCGACAGATGAAGGAGAAGTCACACTTATTGAAATCCCTGTATCTGACAAAATCGCTGGAAAACAAGTACACGAACTCAACCTGCCACACAACGTCCTCATCACCACCCAAGTTCATAACGGTAAGAGCCAAACAGTTAACGGCTCAACCAGAATGTATCTGGGTGATATGATTCATCTCGTAATTCCAAAAAGTGAAATTGGAAAAGTCAAAGATTTGTTGTTGTAGCTCTTGTTTACATAATTTATATTATGTAAATATTTGATTAAATACATTAGAAAACCGATTCTCAGAAATGAGATCGGTTATTTTTTGCAGATAAAATATTTTACATACAAATAATTGAACTTGGGTAAAAATAAGACTATAATTAAGTTAGAAATAATAAAACATAAAGCTAGAAAGGAGTTTACTGTATCAAATCTGTACAGTAAGATTAAAATCATGAAAAAGAAAACAATAGCAATTATACAATGTATTTTGTATCTCATAGCTCCTTATATGGCTCTTCAGTTATGTAGAATGAACAGAAGTTTCGTTACTGATAATCTCTTTTTTATTTTCCTTATTCTGCTGACTATTTCATTCTGGTTTAGTATTTGGAAACTAGAAAAAGCACTAGATAATGATTCACAATAATAACTCCAAAGATTTAGATCTGTTTTACACAAAAACTAAAAATTTTTGTACTTTTCCCTAGACAGTGGATAAACCCTTGATACGGCAGAGTTAAAGGCTTAATGTACACTCTTTGAAAAATGTACTTTATAATCGAAATGTACTTTATTTTAATGTTGGATAAAGTACATTTTTTGATTGAGTAGCTTAGATGCGTAATGTACAAAATCAGCCCCTTTTAAACCCCTTGTAAGCCTAAAAACCTTGATTTAATCAGGTTTTTGAATTTTAGCAATAAAACTTTTGTTAAAGTGTACATGTGAAAAATTTTAGTTTTCACTTTGATAACGTACATTTTTAGCTATTTTAGTTCCAAAAAAAATTTTTAGTTATCAAAACATAAAAAATGTTATTATTTTTTTATTCCTTTCTTTAGAAACTCCTATAACATCTTTCCGAAAAACTATAATTTTCTTGAAAAATATATCAGTCTATGCTATACTACTTGTAGACTTATTTATGGAGAAAATACATGAAACGTGAGATTTTACTGGAACGAATTGACAAACTAAAACAAATCATGCCCTGGTATGTTCTGGAATACTACCAATCTAAGCTTGCTGTTCCCTATAGTTTTACAACCTTGTACGAATACCTCAAGGAATACGATCGATTTTTCAGCTGGGTTTTGGAGTCTGGGATTTCAAACTCTGATAAAATGTCTGATATTCCTTTATCTGTCTTGGAAAATATGTCTAAGAAAGACATGGAATCCTTTATCCTTTACCTACGTGAACGTCCTTTGCTGAATGCCAATACAACAAAACAAGGTGTTTCACAGACAACTATCAATCGGACCTTGTCGGCACTTTCTAGTCTTTACAAGTATCTGACCGAGGAGGTTGAAAACGATCAGGGAGAGCCTTATTTTTATCGTAATGTAATGAAAAAAGTTTCAACCAAGAAAAAGAAAGAAACGCTTGCTGCTAGAGCTGAAAACATCAAACAAAAGCTCTTTCTAGGTGATGAAACAGAAGGTTTTCTAACTTATATCGACCAAGAGTACCCACAACAGCTCTCGAATCGAGCTCTTTCATCATTTAACAAAAATAAAGAACGTGATTTGGCCATCATTGCACTTCTCTTGGCATCTGGTGTTCGCTTGTCTGAAGCAGTTAATCTGGATATAAGGGATCTCAATCTCAAAATGATGGTTATTGATGTCACTCGAAAAGGGGGCAAACGTGACTCGGTCAATGTCGCTGCCTTTGCTAAGCCTTACCTAGAGAATTATCTAGCCATTCGAAATCAACGTTATAAGACGGAAAAGACGGATACAGCACTCTTTCTGACTTTATATCGTGGTGTTCCCAATCGTATCGATGCTTCTAGTGTTGAAAAGATGGTTGCTAAGTACTCTGAGGACTTCAAAGTCCGAGTAACTCCCCACAAACTGCGCCATACCCTAGCAACCAGGCTCTATGATGCGACTAAATCGCAAGTTTTGGTCAGTCACCAGCTAGGACACGCCAGTACACAAGTCACCGACCTCTATACCCATATTGTCAACGATGAACAAAAGAATGCTCTGGATAGTTTGTGAGTTGCATAAAATAAATTATGTAAAATACAACTCAAAAAAGAAGCTGGTCAAACAACCAACTTCTTTTCTTTTTATCCCACTACCGCTTCAGCAATTTCTTCTCGGCTAATACCAGCGAAGTATCTTGTAATGTCAATAGTTTCTAAGGCATTAAGAACATCTTCCCGTTCGTATTTAACGCCTCGAAGGACATCTTCTACTGCAGCAACGTCTTCGATACCAAAGAAGTCACCATAAATCTTGATATCTTGGATTTTTGATTCGACGACATTAGCAAAGACTTCGACTTTACCACTGGTAAATTTTGTCCCACGACGGACGTTAAATTCCGGTGATTTGCCGTAGTTCCAGTCCCAAGTTCCAAACTTAGTATCCTTGATGCGATTGATTTCAGCCAATTCTTCCTCAGAAAAAACGTATTCTGTCATCTCTGGGTACTCTTTTTTCATGTATTCCAAGAGCAAATCACGGAATTCTTCAACTGTGATTTTTTCTGGTAATTCATTGACAATATTGGTTACACGGGCACGAACGGATTTCACACCTTTTGATTCAAATTTGTCCTTTGAAACCTTGAGGGCGTTAGCAAGGACTGATAAATCAACGTCAAATAACAAGCAACCATGGTGCATGATACGGCCATTGATATAGGCTTGGGCATTGCCACAGAATTTTTTGCCATCAATCTCAAGGTCATTACGACCTGTGAATTCAGCTTTAACACCGAGTTGAGCCAAGGTATTGATAACTGGAGTTGAGAAGCTCTTGAAGTCAAAGGCCTTGTTTTCATCTTCTTTTGAGATGATCGTGTAGTTGAGGTTGTTTAGATCGTGGTAAACAGCTCCACCACCACTGATACGGCGGACTACCTCAATGCCATTTTCTCGAACATAATCACGGTTGATTTCTTCGATAGTATTCTGGTGACGCCCTACAATGATAGATGGTTTGTTGATCCAAAGAAGGAAGATTTGATCCTCATCTAAAAGGTGTTTAAAGGCATATTCTTCCAAGGCAATATTAAAAGCAGTGTCGTTTGAATGATTGATAATATATTTCATGATATCCCTTTATACGATAGAGACTGGAAAATGTCTTCCAGTCTAATCTATCTTCGTTTTATTTTTTCTTAGGTGAATGGATGGCCATTCCTAGAACATCCGCAAATGCTTCGTACATCACTTCAGAGTAGGTTGGGTGTCCGTGGATAGTCTTCAACATTTCTTCAACAGTGATTTCCATTTCGATAATGCTTGACGCTTCGTTGATCAATTCTGCAGCTGCAGGACCGATAATGTGTACACCAAGGATTTCCCCGTATTTCTTATCAGCTATGACTTTAACGAAACCTTGAGCTGCATCTGATGCAATGGCACGACCGTTGGCAGCAAAGTTAAATTTACCGATGGCTACATCGTATTTCTCACGCGCTTGTTCTTCAGTCAGACCCACTGCTGCTACTTCAGGAAGAGTGTAGATAGCTGCAGGAGTCAAATTCAACTTGGCAACAGCATGATTTCCTTTAAGGGCATTTTCAGCGGCAACTTCCCCCATACGGAAAGCTGCGTGAGCCAACATCTTAGTACCGTTGATGTCACCTGGTGCGTAAATACCTGGAACAGAAGTTTCCATGTATTCGTTGACCTTGATGCGACCACGATCCAATTCAAACTCAACATCGCCAATACCTTCAAGATCCGGCACACGACCGATTGAAAGAAGAGCTTTATTTGCGATGATATCGTCTTTTCCTTCAACCTTGATACGAAGTTGACCATTTTCCTCGATGATTTCTTGCAGTTTAGTACCAGTCAAGATGGTCATTCCTTTACGCTCAAGGATCAAGCGAAGGTTCTTAGAAACTTCCGCATCCATAGCTGGCACGATACGGTCCATCATTTCGATAACAGTCACTTTTGAACCAAATGTCATGAAGGCTTGACCAAGTTCGATACCGACAACACCACCACCGATGATAACAAGACTTTCTGGTACTTCGTTCATTTCAAGGATGTCATCGCTGGTCATGACAAGTGGAGATTCCATACCAGGAACGTTGATCTTGCTGACTTTTGAACCACCAGCAAGGATGATTTTCTTTGTTTCAATTAATTCAGAACCATTTACCAAGACATTCTTGTCTTTAGTAATAGTACCGATACCCTTATGAACAGTAACTCCGTAGCTACGAAGAAGTCCTGCAACACCACCAACCAAAGTATTGACAACCTTAGACTTGGTTTCAAGGAGTTTGTCCATATCTACAGTGAAGTTTGGATTTTCGATTACGATACCACGGTTTGCGGCATGACCAATGTTTTCGATAATTTCAGCGTTATGAAGGTAGGTCTTGGTTGGAATACATCCACGGTTTAAGCAGGTTCCACCAAGTTCAGATTTCTCAACAAGGGCAACCTTACCGCCGAGTTGGGCAGCTTTAATGGCTGCAACATAACCAGCAGGACCTCCACCAATCACAACGATATCAAAAGCATCATCGCTCTTACCATCATCGTTTGAGGCACTTGCTGCAGGTGCTGGGCTAGCTTCTGGCGCTGCGACTCCAGCTGTTGGGATATTTTCCCCTTCTTCGCCAAGGTAACCGATAACTTCCGTTACAGGGACTGTTTCACCGTCCCCTTTAAGGATAGCAATCAAGTACCCATCTTCTTCGGCTTCCAATTCCATGCTGACTTTATCAGTCATGATTTCCAAAAGGATTTCTCCTTCTTTTACAAATTCTCCGACTTTTTTATTCCATTGGACGATTTGTCCTTCTGTCATATCCACGCCGGCTTTTGGCATAATTACTTCTAAGGCCATGTCTTCCTTCCTTTATCTATATCTTAAAAATGAATACTCTTGTTCTTAAATAAACATTGAGATTGGATTTTCAATCAATTCTTTCAAGTCTTTCATAAACTTAGCACCAGCCATACCATCTACGACACGGTGGTCAATTGTTAAACCAAGACTCATGATTGGGCGAATCACAATTTCACCATTGACGACAACTGGCTTCTCGATTGTCGAGCTCACACCAAGGATAGCTGAGTTTGGTTGGTTGATGATAGGACCAAAGGACTGAACGCCAAACATTCCCAAGTTACTGATTGTGAACGTTGAATTTTGAAGTTCACTTGGAGCCAATTTGCCATCCAAGGTACGACCAATAACATCCTTGAAAGCTACAACCAGTTCTGAAAGACTCATCTTTTCAGCATTGTAAACAACAGGTGTCATCAATCCATTATCCATCCCAACTGCCATCGCAAGATTGACATAGTTGTGAGTGATAATGGTCTTGCCATCTTCTGTCAATGAAGCGTTGATGTATGGGTGTTTCATAAGAGTTTTAACAACTGCAAGTGAAAGAAGGTCTGTTACAGTAGTCTTCTTCCCAGTTGCTTCCATGATTGGCTCAAGAACCTTCTTACGAAGAGCCAACATTTCCGTCATATCAACTTCATAGTTGAGAGTAAAGGTTGGCGCAGTCAAGTAAGATTCAACCATGCGTTGAGCAATAACCTTACGCATTGGTGTCATTGGAATACGCTCGATTTCACCGTATGGTGTTACATTATCAGGAACTTCTTCCACTTTTTCAATCTGAGCAGGAGACTTGATGGTGTCGTTTTCGATATTTTCAGGAAGCAAGGCCAAAACATCCTTCTTCATGATTTTACCACGATGACCGGTTCCTTGAATTTCCTGCCAAGCAATGTTATGTTCGAGGGCAATTCGTTTTGCAAGTGGCGAAATGCGAACCACGTTTGTGTCTTTATAAGTTTCCACGTCTTCTTTGTGGACACGACCGTTTGCACCTGAGCCAGAAACGTCGTAGAGGTTGATCCCTAAATCATCCGCTAACTTTCTAGCTGCAGGAGTCGCTCTTAGCTTGTCATCAGCCATGACCTCTCCAATTCTATACTAAGATATTAAGGACGAAGAGCTCTGCACCTAAAAGATACAAAGTTTCTCGTCAGCTTTATTTTGTTTACATAACTTATCTTATGTAATTCTATTCTTTGTTATAAGTCTTACGGATTGCATCTTTGATGCTTTCAACTGTTGGAATCATTGCATTTTCTAGGTTTTGTGCATAAGGCATCGGCACATCTTCTCCTGCACAACGACGGATTGGTGCATCTAGATAGTCAAATGCTTCTGACTCTGAAATAATAGCTGAAATCTCTCCGATATAGCCACTTGTTTTGTGGGCATCATTGACCAGAACAACTTTACCAGTCTTCTTAACTGAGTTGATGATGATATCCTTATCAAGTGGAACAAGGGTACGTGGGTCCACGATTTCAACAGAAATGCCTTCTTCGGCCAATTCTTCAGCTGCTTGAATCACACGACGGAGCATTTTCCCATAAGTAACAACTGTTACATCTGTTCCTTCGCGTTTGATTTCACCGACTCCAAGTGGAATCGTATAGTCTGGATCAACTGGTACTTCCCCTTTTTGGTTAAATTCTGACTTGTACTCAAGAATAATAACTGGGTTATTATCACGGATAGAAGACTTAAGCAGTCCTTTCATGTCCGCAGGCGTACCTGGTGCTACAACCTTAAGTCCTGGAATGTGAGTAAACCAAGACTCTAGTGATTGCGAGTGCTGAGCTGCAGATCCAACTCCGTTACCTGCTGCACAACGGACAGTCATTGGAACTTGACCTTTACCACCAAACATGTAACGTGTTTTAGCTGCTTGGTTGACGATATTGTCCATGGCAATAACAGAGAAGTCCATGAAGGTCATATCGACGATTGGACGAAGTCCTGTCATCGCTGCTCCTGCTGCTGCTCCCGAGATGGCAGCCTCAGAAATCGGACAGTCACGAACACGTTCTGGACCAAATTCTTCAAGCATTCCAACAGAAGTTCCGAAGTCTCCTCCGAAGACACCGACGTCTTCTCCCATCAAGAACACATTTTCATCGCGACGCATTTCCTCAGACATAGCAAGGATAATGGTGTCACGGAAGGACATTGTTTTTGTTTCCATTTTATCTCTTTCTCCTTAGTCTGCGTAAATATCTTCAAATGCTGATTCAAGTGGTGGGAATGGACTTTCTTCCGCAAATTTAACAGAAGCTTCTACTGCTTCCTTAACTTGCGCTTGGATTTCTTTCAATTCTTCGGCACTTGCAATGTTGTTCTCAACGAGGTAGTTACGAAGGTTTTCGATTGGGTCTTTTTGTTTCCACAATTCCACTTCTTCACGTGTACGATATTTACCAGGGTCAGATGATGAGTGACCAAGCCAGCGATAAGTTACACTTTCAATCAAGACTGGACCATTGCCACCACGAACATGGTCTGCAGCTTTCTTAAATCCTTCATAGACGTCGATGACATTGTTACCGTCTTCGATGAACATTCCAGGAATTCCATAAGCGGAGCTACGTTGATGGATATGTTCTACATTAGTCATTTTCTTGATATCCGCAGAGATACCGTAACCATTGTTAATGCAATAGAAAATGACTGGCAGGTTCCAGATAGAAGCCATGTTCACTGCTTCGTGGAAAACACCTTCGTTGGTCGCACCATCCCCAAAGAAGCAGACAACGATTTTTCCAGTATGTTGCATTTGCTGACTGAGGGCTGCACCAACAGCAATTCCCATACCACCACCTACGATACCATTGGCACCGAGGTTACCAGCATCAAGGTCGGCGATATGCATAGATCCACCTTTACCTTTACAGGTTCCAGTGTATTTACCAAGGATTTCAGCCATCATTCCGTTGAGGTCAATTCCTTTGGCAATAGCTTGTCCGTGACCACGGTGGTTTGAGGTAATTAAATCATCTGGATTGAGAGCCAACATAGCACCCACGTTAGCCGCCTCTTCTCCAACAGAAAAGTGCGTCATTCCTGGCACTTTTCCTTTCTTTACTAATTGTGCAATTTTTAAGTCCATACGACGGATTTCTTCCATCTTACGGAACATCTCTAGCAAAAGATTTTTATCTAAAGTTGACATCTTCTTGCCTTTCTAACTTTCTTCTTACCTTACTATTTTACCGTTTTTGGTAAATACTGTCAAAGTTTTTCTAAATAAAATTTCACAAATTAAAAAAGAAAACCCCGTGAAAACAAGGGATTTTCTTATCAAGAATATTTTTTCACAAACTTTTTAGCTTTTGGATTTTGCTAAAGATTCAAATCTCTTCATAATCACAGTTAAACGCCAACGGTAGAGAACCCCACTCACGATTAGACTAATAATCAAACCGATCCAGTAAGAATAAGCTCCAAAATCTGTTAGGGAATCAAATAGCATAGCCACTGGGATTGCTACGCCCCAATAACCAACCAAACCAAGGTAAAAAGGAATCACGGTATCCTTATAACCCCGCAAAATTCCCTGAAGCGGTGCCGCAAAGGTATCTGCTAACTGGAAGAAAAGGCTGTAAGTCAAAAAACGCGCTGTCAAATCGATAAATTCTGGATCGTTCCCATAAAGACTAGCCACATTTCCCCTAAAAATGTAAAGAAAGGATAAGGTGAAGGCCGCAAAAATAAGAGCAGTCCATCTTCCTAGACTAATATAGGTTTTCGCATCATCAAATCGCTTGGCTCCCACTTCATAGGAAACAACAATAGCCATAGCCGATGAGATACTCATAGGAAAGGCGTACATGAGAGTTGAAAAATTCATAGCCGACTGGTGACTAGCGATAATCAAGGACGAAAACTTAGCCATAATCAAACCAACCACAGAAAAGATAGCCACTTCGGCAAAGACAGTTCCCCCAATAGGCAAACCTAAGCGAACTCCTTCCTTAATTTTATCCATATTAAGTGGAATGCGTTTCTCAAAATGCAAGGCTTTGAGCCTCTCCTGTTTAAATAAAACCAGTACAGAAATTCCAAGCAAAACCCAATAAGCCAAGGATGTTCCTAAACCAGCACCAGCACCTCCCAGTTCTGGAACACCAAAGGCCCCGTAAATCAAGAGATAGTTAAATCCACTATTCAAGGGAAGTAACAAAAGCATGAGGTACATAGACAGTTTGGTTAAGCCCAGCGAATCCAGCAAAGAACGAATGACACTAAAGAGCAATAAGGGGATAATTCCGATAGATAAAAACCAGAGATAGCGAACCGCTACTGCCGCCACTGATGCTTCTAACCCAATATGATTCAAGATTAGTGGTGCCAATAAAAGCACCATCCCCAGCAAGAGCACGGATAGGCCCAAGGCCAAATAAATAAATTGGTAAAAATCAGACGCGACTTCTTCCTTTTTACCTCGACCAAGATGGTGACCAATAATAGGCACCAGGGCTGACACAATCCCTGTCAGAAATGTAAAGAAAGGATTCCAGATACTGGTTGCCATAGACACACCAGCCAAGTCCATGGTATTGTATTGGCCAGTCATAGTCGTATCAACAAAGGAGGCAGAATAATTGGCAAATTGATAAATCAGGATAGGGAAAAATATCTTTAAAAATAAGATAAACTTGTCTTTAAAATGATGGGTTTGGTACATATAGTCTCTCTATTTTTCTAGTTTACAGAGCAGACTTCCACCTAGTTTTGATAGACGATTTGTCCTTTACAGATGGTATATTTAACCTGCCCTTTTAAAGTTTCACCGATGAATGGTGAATTAGCTGCTTTTGAAGCAAAATGGGAGTCCACAAGGCGGTCAGCCTTAGCATCAAAAATAGTGATGTCCGCTGGACCATTCTCAGCCAAGTAACCTGCTTCAAAGTTGTAAAGCTTGGATGGGTTGTATGTCATTTTTTCAAGTAATTCCATCAAGCTCAACTCACCAGCTTCCACCAAATAAGTCAAACCGAGAGATAGAGATGTTTCTAAGCCAGTCATACCAGATGGCGCTTTGGTAATATCCTCAACATTTTTTTCATCTGCATGATGAGGCGCGTGGTCTGTCGCAATAACTGTAATGACACCTGACTTGAGACCTTCGATAACAGCACGACGGTCTGATTCCAAACGAAGCGGCGGATTCATCTTAGCATTGCTACCTTGTGTCAAAAGGAGTGCTTCTGTCTTAGAGAAATGCTGTGGCGCTACTTCTGCTGTTACTTGCGCACCCAAACCTTGAGCAAACTCAACTACTTTAACACTTTCTTCCTTAGACAAATGCTGAATATGAACATGGGCCTTGGTTGCATAGGCAATCATGACATCACGCGCCATCATAGCATACTCAGCTACCCCAGTCGCACCGCAGATATGGAAATGTTCTTTAGCGATATTTTCATTAAACCCAAGAATCCCATTCAAACCTGGATCTTCCTCATGAAGGCTGATAAAGGTATTAAGCTTTTTGGCTTCCTCCATGGCTTCCTTGACAACTTTACTGCTTTCAAGCGGAATACCGTCATCAGAGAAACCAACGGCACCTGCTTCCAAAAGCGCCTTAAAGTCAGTCAAGTCTTGGCCATTAAAGTTCTTAGTAATGGTCGCAACTGTCTTGACATTGATTTTTTCCTTGGCAGCTGACTGGAGAACTTCTTGCAAAGTCTCCACGTCTGAAATGGTTGGACTGGTATTAGCCATCATGACAACCGTTGTAAAACCACCTGCAGCGGCTGCTAGGGCACCAGTATGAATATCTTCCTTGTGGGTTTGACCAGGTTCACGGAAATGAACATGAATATCTACCAAGCCAGGAGCAACTACAAGACCAGTAGCATCAATTATTTCTGCTCCTTCTTCTTTAATCTCAGGCGCAATTTTGACAATTTTCCCATCTTGAACTAAGACATCACACACTTGATCTAAACCAGACTTGGGATCCATTACACGACCATTTTTGATTAGTAGCATCTACTTTCTCCTTTATTCATAGAAATCAACTTGGGTATCCAACAATTTATCCCCATCATAAACAAACTTGGCTGAAAAGAAGGGTTTATCTTCTAAAAGCCACCCAACAAAGGTATGGTCACCTTCCCAAGTCGGCTTGCTCAAAACCTCATCATAGGGAACCCATTCTAGCGTTCCCTCGTTGCAGTCAATCAAGTCCCCTTCAAACTCCGTCACTTTAAAAACATAGGTGTACCAGTCTAAATCTGGTGTAAATTCAGGAAAAGTGATAACACCTTTTAAAACTGGTTTGGCTTTGAGCCCTGTTTCTTCAAGGATTTCACGCGCCGCGCATTCCTGGGGCGTCTCTCCTTTCTCTAGCTTACCACCCACACCAATCCATTTGCCTTCGTGGACATCATTAGGCTTCTTATTACGATGGAGCATGAGCAGTTCTTTCCCGTTATCAATGTAGCAAATCGTCGCTAACTGAGGCATATTTTCTCCTTATCTAAGCCAATCGATTGGCTCTTGTCCTGTCTCTTTTAAGAATGCATTGGCCTTGGAAAAAGGCTTAGAACCCCAAAATCCTCTGTAAACAGATAACGGACTGGGATGGGCTGATTCGATAATCAGATGGTGAGGATTGGTAACCAAGAACTTCTTCTTACGTGCGTAGGCTCCCCAGAGTATAAAGACGACTGGTTTATCTAGTTGATTGACCACCTGAATCACAGCATCCGTAAAAAGCTCCCATATCTGACCAGCATGACCATTGGCCTGTCCAGCAGGAACAGTCAGACATGCATTAAGAAGTAAGACTCCTTGCTCAGCCCATGCTGTCAAATCATGGGATTTCTTAACCCCGATGTCATCTGACAATTCTTTCAAGATATTTTGCAAGGATGGCGGAGCTGGGATAGAGTCAGGTACAGAAAAACTCAAGCCCTGCGCTTGACCTGGCCCGTGATAGGGATCTTGCCCTAGAATCACCACCTTAACTTCTTCAAGCGGTGTAGTCAATAGAGCCTGAAAAACCTTTTCCTTGGGTGGATAAATAGTCCCTTGGGAATAGACCTGCTCCATAAACTGATTGATTTTCCCAAAATAACCCTCAGGTAATTGCTCCTTAATCAAAGCATGCCAAGACGAGTGTTCCATAGCCAACTCCTTCGTTTTTACTGCCTCTATTATAGCAAAAAGTGGCTTTCTAAACCACTTTTTACAGTTTATCTAAACAATCCAGCAAGTATTGGTAAGAATGGACTTCGTAGGTTGGCTGGGCTTGTGTGTGATTTTCTAGGTGATGAGGGTTGTACCAGATAGTATCAATCCCCGCATTATTGCCACCTTGAATGTCGGCGGTTAGAGAATCTCCAATCATCAGCGTCTTTTCTTTACTAAAACCTGCAATCTGTTGGCCAATCTTTTCATAAAAGAGAGCATCTGGCTTTTGTGTTTGCAATTGTTCAGAGATAAAGACTTGATTGAAATAAGGTGCCAGACCAGATTGAGCCAAACGTCCCGTCTGAATAGCAGTAATCCCATTTGTCGCAGCATATAAGTCATAATCACGCTCGATGAGGCTATCTAAAAGTTCATGAGCACCTGAAAAAGCTTGCCCTTGCTGGGATAGGTAAAACTGGTAATGTTGGGCTAGAAAACTACCGTCTTTTTCCTGTCCAAAATGAGCAAATAAACGAGAAAAGCGCGTGTTAACCAGCTCTTGTTTACTGATTTTCTTTTGCTCCAAGTCCTTCCAGAGAGATTTGTTCATAGGAACGTAATAGTCTTTATAAGCCTGAATATCTGCAACTCCTTCTTCTTTTAGAAGTTGCGTCAAAGCCACATCCTCAGCAGCATCAAAATCAAGCAAAGTGTGGTCGAGGTCGAAGAGTAGAAATTTGTAGGACAATTTTAGATTTTCCTTTCTAAGATAAACAACTTTCACTTCAGTCGGCTGTTTAATGTAAAAACTTAAAAGTGGTATAGTATCACAAAGAATAATCGTTCCAATTGATTAACTAATCCATACTATTCTAGTCAAGTTTATTTTTATTATAGAAAAATCTTCTATAAATTCGAGCAATAGTTAAAATACAAACAAATATAATTCCCAAAATAGATAATACTATTTGCACAAAATTCATTTCAGAGCCTATTATATAGATATGAAAAAGAGGAGCTAATCCTACAAATAGAGACAATAGATAACTACTAAATCTTATATCACCAATTCCTGCAAAAAAATGTTTCATTTTAAATATCCCAATTTTACCTTTCATCTTTATAATCCACTAACAACTCTATTGACTTCTCTTTTTTTTGAAAAATCTTGACAGCAAATTTACTCCACTTAATGCCACTAAAATTTCAATGGGCAAAAAATAGTAATCCCATATCAAATGAGAAATCAGCAATGTTAGAAATAGTATACAGTCAATATAACTATTCTGAAAATACTCTATAATTACATAATACAGAAACACCACAACCATCAAAATTAAAATAACCATCATAATACTATCATCCTGTTCTTCTCACTAACGCTATTTCCAAAATTTAATTTTTTTATGACTTAGTAACGCAATTCCAATTAGCAATACACCTAATATAAATAAAAATATCTCCCAAACTTTATTCTCAGTTTTAATAAAAGGTATAAGATACATACTAACCAATATGGAACTTACTCCTAAAAGAGCAAAGACCACTCTGACTTTATCACTTAGTTTAAACATATTTAATTCCCCATAAAATAAACAGTGGCTACGTTTACTGTAACATCCCCCGTCTTTATGTAGAAATAATCCCACATCAAGACACCTCATCTCTTCTTATTCAATAGCAGTATAATTATTTGGTGATACGAGTTTCATAAGATTCTCCTCTTTAACGTTGCATGGTTAGGATAGTTCTCTAATAAGTAATAGTCGACTGCGTTTAAAGCACTTTGTTACCTAGATAAGATATCCTTTCTCTACCTGATTTGATTTTAAAGAGAAGTAAGATTTAACCATATTTATCTTATTTCTTATTTTTAAATAATTCATACTCTTTTTCTCTGATAAAGGGAAGTGAAAAATTAGAAAAAATTAGTAGAATTGAAAATAGGTATCCATCTTTTTGCATTGCTAAAACATAGCCTAAAAATAAATAGACAATCAAATCTAGTACAAAAAGAGAAAATATCCTCCTTTTCATTACCTTACTTGTCTTAAAGATTCTGTTTAATAGAATCTTTATCGTAGTATCTACACAAATTTTTATCAAAAAGATAAGAGTCAATACATGATTATCAACTGTACCATGAAGAATAAATGGAAATATAGTTAATATAAAACTAGAAATCTCAAAATATTTTATCCAAGGAGATTGAGACATCTTACTTTTAAACTGACTGATTTTCCTATACTCGCTAGCTAATCTAGTATCAAAATCTTTACCAATTTTATTAAAGATTAAAAACTCCAGGATAAAAATACTGATTAATACGATATAAGTAGAAACGTTTCCTGGGAAATATTTATTGATTAAAATCGGGAAACTCATTAACAGAATCGAATTTATGGCTAGGCAGATAGATACTATTTTATTTTTCACTGAATATATAGGGAGCGATACTATCGAATAGAGAAACGCTAAAAAAATAAGCACGAAATACTCTGTGCTGCTAATTAGCGGCGCCCTTAATGATAAAAATAGATAGGCACCCCACACGATGATATGCGCTTTACGAATTGACTCTAGATTACTCATCTACCTACTCCTAATATTTAAAGGGAATCCATTTTTAGTTTACATTCTCTTTCAAACAAGTCATAAGCATTTTATGATATTTCCTTCTTCTACATTAGGTAAAGTTGAAATACATTTTTTGCAAGTGAAAATATTATTATTATTTGAAACCCCCAAATATCTATCCCTTTTCTAGACCTAAACCAAGTCAGATTAAAGATACAAATATAATGATAAGGCTTTCTTTTACTTTAGACTACCATAAAACAAGGAATCTTTCAACAAAATTCATTGGCAAACTACTATTCTAGAAGATTGACAGCTCAAATCTTTCAGAATAGAACAATCCTAACTATCGAATATCCTAACTTCATAAATATCCATGTAATTCTAGACTTAGAATTCCTATAAATTAAATGTTTTCGCACTCTTCTAAGTAATTGATTGCCTTAAATTTTAATTTTTGAAGGATTCTAAAGCTAGAATAGTCCCATCACAATCAGTTTTGAATTATTATACTCAATGAAAATCAAAGAGCAAACTAGGAAACTAGCCGCAGGCTGTACTTGAGTACGGCAAGGCGACGTTGACGTGGTTTGAATTTGATTTTCGAAGAGTATTAACAATTTAGAAACGCTATGATTCCACTCCTTTTACATTAAAAAGGAACTGCCCAAAGCAATCCCTTTCTGATTTTGAAATTATTTACTTAAAATTTGATAGTTGAGATAATCAATAGCCCACCTATAAAAAGAGTTATAGTAAGATTCCTTATTTATTGATTTCAAGCTCCGCCAACTGTGTTTGAATAACTGACAGTTCTGCACCAGCCTGAAGAAGAGCTGCTGCAGTATAGGCACCTTCTACAATTGGAACCCTATTGATCATGATACTTTTATCACTGAAATCAGCCACCATTTCTAAGTTCATTTTAGCAGAACCTAGGTCAAAAAAAGCTAATAAAGTATCTGCTGGATTTTCGGAAACAACCCTATCTACTTGATCAAAACTCGTTCCAATTCCTCCATCTTCGGTTCCTCCTACATAAGTAATCGGAACATCTTTAGCTACTTCACTAATCAGTTCAACAACACCTTGTGCAATGTGTTTGGAATGTGAAACGATAACAAGACCAATACTTCCCATTAAACCACCCCAGTTTCTAAAAGAGAAGTAAAGAGTAATCCTGATGAGAATGATCCAGGATCAATATGTCCAAGAGAACGTTCTCCTACATAAGATGCTCTTCCTTTAGTTGCAAGTAAATCTTTGGTAGCATTCACTACCTTATCAATAACCTCTTGAGTCAATTGGCCAGCAGACAAGGCAGCAATAACAGGAGTCCAAACATCAACCATTGTCTTTTCTCCAACTTCTGCTTTCCCACGTTTGACAATCATATCCAAACCGCTTTGTAAGATTTCCTCTATTTTCGAATTAGAATCAGCCTTGGCCATGCCCATAAAAGCAGAGCCATACAAGGGACCAGAAGCACCACCAACCTTACTCAGTAGTTGCATTGAGACAAGCTTAAACACATCACTGCTTGTTTCAAATTGCTTTCCTTCTAAGTTTTCCATAACTGCAGCCATTCCACGTGCCATATTTCCTCCGTGGTCTCCATCTCCTATAGGAGTGTCTAACTCACTAAGGTAATCTTTCTGTTCTTGAATCTTTTCATTAAAAAGCTTCATCCATTCAAGAGCTTGTTCAACATTCATGCGACATTTCCTCCTTGAGCCTTACCAAGCTGGTGTAGTAACAGGGGCATTTAGAGCATCCAACCATTCATCATCTGCCAATCGAATTAATGTTAATGATAATCCAGCCATATCAATTGATGTCATATAGTTTCCAATTTTCTTAAACGCCAACTCAACACCTTTTTCATGGAGTAATTTAGCCACATCATTTGCAAATACGTATTGTTCCATAAGAGGAGTGCTTCCTAAACCATTGATGAGAAGGCCATAGCGTTCACCAGCTTTAAGTCGGAAACCTTCAGATAGTTTTTCAACCAATTCTGAGGCCAATTGTGCTGAAGGTTGCATTTTCTCTTTTTTATATCCTGGCTCACCGTGAATACCAACTCCATATTCAAATTCATCATCTTCTAGAACAAATCCAGGTTTCCCAACCTCAGGAACGGTTGCTCCAGACAAGGCCAGCCCAATTGTTTTAATTTCTAAGACAAGTTTCTCGGCCAAGTCCTTCATTTCAGATAATGATTTACCAGAACGAGCTGCATCACCCAAAATTTTATGGACTAAAATAGTACCTGCAACACCTCGACGGCCTTGGGTATAGAGACTATTTTCAACAGCGATATCATCATCAACCACAACACTTGCTACATCAATACCTTCCATTTCAGCAAGTTCTTGTGCAATTTCAAAGTTCATAATGTCACCAGAATAGTTCTTGATGACCATGAAAACTCCAGCACCTTCATCAGCCGCCTTAATGGCTTCTAAAATTTGGTCCGGAGTAGGTGAAGTGAAGACTGCTCCACAAATGGCAGCAGACAACATTCCATCTCCTACAAATCCAGCATGACTTGGTTCATGTCCTGAACCTCCACCTGAAATGAGTCCAACTTTTCCTGTCTTTTCTGCCTTTCTAACGATGACATCAAAACCATCTAAGCGTTCTACCAAGTCATCATGCATGAATGACAATCCCTGCAACATTTCATCAACAACTTGTGTCGGTTCATTTATAATTTTTTTCATGAGAAACTCCTTTCGGCATGTATCTTTGTTTTCGCTTTCATTATATATTATTTATTGCTGGATGATAAGGGACAGATTCTATTATTTGTCCCCTTTTAAACCCGTTTAAAACATTTTTTTGGTAAAATGAAGTAAGTAACAGAAAGGCTTCCTATGGCATCATCACTTATTACAAAAAAACGGATTGCCAAGGCATTTAGAGACCTATTAGCTACTAGAGAATTTGACAAAATCTCCATTGTGGATATCATGGAATCAGCTGGCATTCGTAGACAGACCTTTTATAATCACTTTCTTGACAAATATGAACTGCTAGACTGGATATTTGAAACTGACTTAACCGAGTATATCACCAATAACTTGGACTTCATTTCAGGCCAAAAACTATTACAAGAATTATTTCTTTATTTCGAACAAGAGCGTGACTTTTATATTCAACTTTTTGATATTCAAGGGCAAAATAACTTCTATGACCACTTTATCAGCTACTGTCGCTTGCTTGTATCAAAAATTTTAAGAGAATACGGTCAGATTGATATCGATTCATCTGCTTATACTTGTTTTTTGTTAGACTATCATTCACATGCTCTAGCAGAAATCGTGAAGGCTTACGTCAATAAAAAAAGTCCAGTTCCACAACCAGACTATCTCATCATGACGATTATTGGAAAGAGACCACAATGACATTTATTTCAAATCATAAACAGAAAATTATTTCAAGTTACATTTCGGCAACTATCAGCAGTCATCCTGAATTAGAAAAACACCCTACTTTACCACTAGTCTATCAAAAAAATCGCAATCCTCATCAGGTTCCAATATTGTCGGGTGGAGGTTCCGGTCACGAACCTGCGCATATTGGATATGTGGGAGAAGGAATGCTTACTGCTGCTATTTATGGCCAATTATTTACTCCTCCTACAAGAACTGAAATCTTAGAGTCCATTCGTTTTTTAAACAATGGTCACGGTATCTTCATCATTGTAAAAAATTTCGAAGCAGACATCAAAGAATTTAGCTGGGCCATTAACACTGCTAGAAAAGAAGGAATTAAAGTCGGCTATAGTCTAGCACACGACGATATTTCAATTGAACCTCACAATAGATTTCAAATTAGAGGAAGAGGGCTTGCAGGGACTATTTTACTTCATAAAGTTCTAGGATATGCAGCTCAGAATGGTGCCGACATCGAGCAACTAACTGATTTAGGTCATCAGCTTGCTCCCGAAATCACAACAATTGGCTTTGCAACGAAATCTGC
Organism: uncultured Streptococcus sp.; assembly: GCF_963518475.1. Taxonomy (GTDB): domain Bacteria; phylum Bacillota; class Bacilli; order Lactobacillales; family Streptococcaceae; genus Streptococcus. Next base: position 38,562 of record NZ_CAUQJA010000012.1, read on the forward strand.
TAGTCTCCCCCAAGCCACCCTTCCACTATTTAACTTGGAAGAAGGAAATATTTCTTATGGTATTGGGATACATGGCGAAGAAGGTTATCGTATCGTCCCATTCCAATCATCGGAAATCCTTGCAAATGAAATTATAAGTAAATTAAGATTGCACTATCATTGGAAAAAGGGTGATCATTTTATATTGCTTGTAAATAATCTAGGCACTACCAGCAACTTAGAAATGGGCATATTTATCAATGATCTCCTTCAACTCTTAGAAATTGAAGGAGTCACTATTACCTTTATAAAATCAGGAACATTTATGACCAGTCTAGATATGGCAGGTATATCCGTAACTCTTTGCCCCGTAAAAAATAAACAGTGGTTAGAAGCGCTCAATGCTCCAACGACAGCATTTGCATGGTAATTTGCTTATATAACTCAAAAGGGCTACATCACTTGATAGCCCTTTTAAACTTATATAACGTTTAGATGAAACGATTGAGCTTTTCATAGTTTTCCTTAGAGGCCAGCATTAGCTCCTCTTTTGTTTTCGGTCTAGGCACAGAGTTCTCCCTTCATATTACTAGTTATTATTAGAAATTTTTTATCCTTTAAATCTCTATAACTTATCCTTTAATTTCTCAACAAAGAGATAGGCTGCTGGACAGGTCAAGGTATTCTTAATCGTCAAATGGTTGATTTGATGGATTTTTTTCCTGTCTGTATGGGGAAATTCACGACACGCCTTTGGACGAACATCATAGATGGAACAGAGATTATCTCCTCCTAGAAAGGGACAAGGCATGGATTTAAAAACCTTATCCCCATCTTCATCTACCTGCAGAAACTCCGCTTCAAAAGCAGGTAATTTCATCTTAAAATACTTGGCGATTCGTGTAATATCCGCTTCTTTAAAGTCAGGCCCCAATGTCTTGCAACAGTTAGCACAGGCGGTACAATCAATCTCCGCAAAGACTTCTTGGTGAATCTGCTGGGCTATCTTATCTAGATTTTTTGGTGGCTTTTTCTTTAAATTGGCTAAAACTTTTCGATGCTCCTTCTGCTTTTGCAAGGCCAGCTGGTGGTAGTACTCAATATCAATTTCTTTAGACATGATTTCTCTCTTATTCTATTTACTTCCCTCTATTATACCATGCTTCCGGAGCATTTAAAAGTGTACTTTACATGACTATACTTTTCTAAAATGCGTCAAAAAAACCTTGCAACTAGGTTACAAGGTTAATCACATTAATCAAAGTTAACGTATTCTTTTTGAAGTTCAAGAACTTCTTCCATTGTTGAACACTCTGTAAGGGCACGGTTAGCGTACTCTTCCATCTTAGCAGTATCCAATTTCTTCATCAAGCTACGTGTACGAAGTACAGATGTTGCTGACATAGAGAACTCATCCAAGCCCATTCCGACAAGAAGTGGAACAGCTTTTTGGTCACCAGCCATCTCACCACACATACCAGCCCATTTACCTTCAGCGTGAGCTGCCTTGATAACGTTGTTGATCAAGCGAAGGATTGATGGGTTATATGGTTGGTAAAGGTATGAAACTTGCTCGTTCATACGGTCTGCTGCCATTGAGTATTGGATCAAGTCGTTTGTTCCAATTGACATGAAGTCTACTTCTTTTGCAAATTGGTCTGCAAGCATTGCTGCTGCAGGGATTTCAATCATGATACCAACTTGGATATCATCCGCAACTGCAACACCATCAGCAAGAAGGTTTGCTTTTTCTTCTTCATAAACTGCTTTAGCTGCACGGAATTCTTTCAAAAGGGCAACCATTGGGAACATGATACGCAATTGACCATGAACAGAAGCACGAAGAAGGGCACGGATTTGTGTACGGAACATTGCATCTCCAGTTTCAGAAATAGAGATACGAAGGGCACGGAATCCAAGGAATGGGTTCATTTCGTGTGGCATATCGAAGTAAGGAAGCTCCTTATCTCCACCGATATCCATTGTACGAACGACAACTGGTTTACCATTCATTCCCTCAAGAACAGCCTTGTATGCTTCATACTGCTCATCTTCAGTTGGGAAGTCTTGAGAATCCATGTACAAGAACTCTGTACGGTAAAGTCCAACAGCTTCTGCACCGTTGTTGTTAACACCTTCAACGTCTTTTGGAGTACCGATGTTAGCAGCCAACTCGAAGTGTTTACCGTCAGCAGTTACTGTTTGAGCATCTTTCAAAAGTGCCCATTCAGCTTTTTGTTTAGCATAAGCTTCACCAGCTGCTTTAAATTCTGCCGCTTGTTCATCTGTTGGGTTGATAATCACTTCACCAGTAATTCCGTTAACGGCAAGGATATCACCGTCTTTCACTACTTCAGTGATGTTATTTGTTCCCAATACAGCTGCAATTTCAAGTGTACGCGCCATGATAGCTGAGTGGCTTGTACGTCCACCGATGTTTGTTACAAAAGCTTTTACAAAGTTTTTGTCCAATTGAGCTGTATCAGATGGTGTCAAGTCATGCGCAATTACGATTACTTCTTCATTGATAGAAGCTGGGTTTGGCAATTTCTTACCAAGAAGGTTTGCCAACACACGTTTTGTCACGTCGCGGATATCCGCTGCACGTTCTTGCATGTATGGGTTGTCTTCCATTCCTTCAAAGATAGTGATGAACATGTCAGTCACTTCTTTAAGACCTGCTTCAGCATTGACTTTCTTAGCGCGAATTGTTTCTTTAATCTGACCGATCAATTCTGGGTCAGCAAGAACCATCAAATGAGCGTCAAAAACTTGAGCCGCTTCTTCACCAAGCGTACCTACAGCTTTCTCACGGATAAGAGAAAGCTCGTTTTGAGAAGCTTCAAGAGCTACATCCAAACGAGCCTCTTCTGCGTTTGTATCTTCGACTGAAACAGTCTCGAATGACAAATCCGGTTGAACGAGTAGATATGCTTTTGCAACTGCAACACCATCAGATGCTGCGATTCCTTTAAGCATTTCTGTCATTTTCCTTATGCCAATCCTTCTTTTTCCATTGTTTCTGAGATTGCAGCGATAGCGTCATCTGCATCTGCACCTTCAGCTGAGATAGTTACGTCAGCACCTTGGCCAACACCAAGACTCATAACACCCATGATTGATTTAAGGTTAACTGATTTACCTTTGTACTCAAGAGTGATATCTGAAGCAAATTTGCTTGCAGTTTGTACCAACAATGTTGCTGGACGTGCGTGAATACCTGTTTCTGCCACTACGTGGAAATCTTTAGAAGCCATAGTTTGACTCTCCTTTTGTTCTTTCTTTTTTGAGTTATATGTGATAACCCTTACAATTTGGTATTATATCATCTTCTAGGATTTTTTTCAAGCATTTTATGGGATTTATTCGATTTCCTTTCAGATAACTTGCTGAAAATCTTCTATTCTAGATAACAAAACACAGGATATAGTTTTTCAAAAAACAACTTATAGGATAATTATCACTATCTCACAAAACAAACACTACATATTGTGTTTTGTGAGCTTGAGCAGAAAAAAAGACCACTATATTTAGTTTCAAATCATTGACAAAAATTTATTTTCTGATATACTAAGAAAGTAATCTATTTTGAAAGAGGAGTTACACAATGGTAACCGTTTATTCTAAAAACAACTGTGTCCAATGTAAGATGACCAAACGTTTCTTGGACAGTAATAATGTCGCTTATCGCGAAATCAATCTTGATGAGCAACCTGAGTACATCGATCAAGTTAAAGAGCTCGGTTTCAGCGCAGCTCCTGTTATCCAAACACCAACTGAAGTCTTTTCAGGTTTCCAACCAGGAAAACTGAAACAATTAGCATAATCTTAGTACATCATCCAGAAGAAACTGCTTCTAGGGCTAACTTAGAAGCCTTTCTTTTGTAATTAGATAAGGGAAATTTTATGGGATTAAAACATCTTGAGGACGTGACTTACTTCCGTCTCAATAACGAAATCAACCGTCCTGTCAATGGACAAATCATGCTTCATAAAGATAAGGAAGCCTTGGATGCCTTCTTTAAAGAAAATGTAGTTCCAAACACTATGGTTTTTGATTCAATCAAGGATAAAATCAACTACCTCATTGAACACAACTACATCGAAACAGCCTTTATCAAGAAATACCGTCCAGAATTTTTGGAAGAATTAGCTCAATTTATTAAAGAACAAAACTTCCAATTCAAGTCTTTCATGGCAGCTTATAAATTTTACAATCAATATGCCTTGAAGACAAATGACGGTGAATATTATCTTGAAAGTATGGAAGACCGCGTCTTCTTTAACGCCCTTTATTTCGCCGATGGCAATGAAGCTGTTGCCATCGATATTGCCAATGAAATCATCCACCAACGCTACCAACCTGCTACTCCTTCCTTCTTGAATGCTGGACGTGCTCGTCGTGGTGAATTGGTATCATGTTTCCTGATTCAAGTAACTGATGATATGAACTCTATCGGACGTTCTATCAACTCAGCTCTTCAACTGTCACGTATCGGTGGTGGTGTGGGAATTACCCTCAGCAACCTTCGTGAAGCTGGCGCTCCTATTAAAGGATATGAAGGAGCCGCTTCTGGTGTCGTACCTGTTATGAAACTCTTTGAAGACAGTTTCTCTTACTCTAACCAATTGGGACAACGTCAAGGAGCTGGTGTTGTTTACCTTAACGTCTTCCACCCAGATATCATCGCCTTCCTTTCAACTAAGAAGGAAAATGCTGATGAGAAGGTTCGTGTTAAGACCCTTTCACTTGGTGTCGTGGTACCCGATAAATTCTACGAATTAGCTCGTAAAAATGAAGAAATGTACCTCTTCAGCCCTTACTCAGTAGAGCTTGAATACGGTGTGCCATTTAACTACATCGACATCACTGAAAAATACGATGAGCTAGTCGCAAATCCAAATATCCGCAAGACAAAAATCAAGGCGCGTGATTTGGAAACTGAAATCTCTAAATTGCAACAAGAATCTGGCTACCCTTATGTAGTCAACATCGACACGGCTAACCGTGCAAATCCCGTTGATGGAAAAATCATTATGAGTAACTTGTGTTCTGAGATTCTTCAAGTCCAAGAACCAAGCTTGATCAACGATGCTCAAGAATTCCTTCAAATGGGAACGGACGTTTCATGTAACCTTGGTTCAACCAACGTGGTTAACATGATGACTTCCCCTGATTTTGGTCGTTCTATCCGTGCTATGGTTCGTGCCCTTACTTTCGTTACAGATAGTTCGCACATCGTAGCTGTTCCTACCATCGACCACGGAAATAGCCAAGCTCATACCTTTGGTCTTGGTGCCATGGGACTTCACAGCTACCTTGCCCAACAATTGATTGAATATGGGTCACCTGAGTCTGTTGAGTTTACTAGCATCTACTTTATGCTTATGAACTACTGGACTTTAGTTGAGTCAAACAATATTGCGCGTGAACGTGGTATCACCTTCCACAACTTTGAAAAATCAGACTATGCTAACGGAAGCTACTTCGACAAGTATGTGACTGGCGAATTTATTCCAAAATCAGACCGTGTTAAAGAACTCTTCAAAGATGTCTTTATCCCAAGTGCTACTGACTGGGCTGAACTTCGCGACAAGGTTCAAGAAGATGGACTTTACCACCAAAACCGCCTTGCTGTAGCTCCAAATGGTTCTATCAGCTATATCAACGACGTTTCTGCTTCTATCCACCCGATTACACAACGTATCGAGGAACGCCAAGAAAAGAAAATCGGTAAAATCTACTACCCTGCTGCTGGCTTGTCAACAGAAACCATTCCTTACTACACTTCTGCTTACGACATGGATATGCGTAAAGTGATTGATGTCTATGCTGCTGCAACTGAGCATGTGGACCAAGGACTTTCACTCACACTCTTCATGCGTAGTGACATTCCAAAAGGTCTTTACGAATGGAAGAAGGAAAACAAACAAACGACACGTGACTTGTCTATCCTTCGTAACTATGCCTTTAACAAGGGAATCAAGTCTATCTACTACGTCCGTACCTTTACTGATGATGGTGGAGAAGTCGGTGCTAACCAATGTGAAAGCTGTGTGATTTAATCTTTGCTTGAGGAAACTACATTTTCTCAGATAAGTGATTCATTCACCCTGCTAAACTAAACTGGAATAAGCATCTATACTATGGAAAAACAAAAAGTCGGGCTTCCGACTTTTTGTGCGAAACTACTCTAGGATTATGATAAAATAGAGATAATTGTGAGTTCGCAATACTAAACACAGAAAGAGATTTCAAATGGAAACTTACTACAAAGCCATTAACTGGAATGCCATCGAAGATGTCATCGACAAATCAACTTGGGAAAAGCTGACGGAGCAATTCTGGCTCGATACACGTATTCCTTTGTCAAATGACTTGGATGACTGGAGAAAGCTATCAAATGTAGAAAAAGACTTGGTTGGGAAAGTCTTTGGTGGTTTAACACTTCTCGATACTATGCAATCTGAAACTGGGGTTCAAGCCCTTCGCGCGGACATCCGTACACCCCATGAGGAAGCTGTTTTCAATAACATCCAATTTATGGAATCTGTTCACGCTAAATCTTACTCATCAATCTTCTCTACCTTGAATACTAAGGCTGAGATTGAAGAAATTTTCGAATGGACCAATACCAATCCTTACCTACAAAAGAAGGCTGAGATTGTCAACGAAATCTACCTAAACGGTAGCCCACTTGAAAAGAAAGTTGCCAGCGTCTTCCTCGAAACCTTCCTCTTCTACTCTGGTTTCTTTACTCCCCTCTACTATCTTGGTAACAATAAACTAGCCAACGTCGCTGAAATCATTAAATTGATCATTCGTGATGAGTCTGTTCACGGAACCTATATCGGATACAAATTCCAACTCGGTTTCAATGAATTGCCTGAAGAAGAGCAAGAAAAACTCAAAGAATGGATGTACGACCTGCTCTACACTCTTTATGAAAATGAAGAAGGCTATACAGAAAGCCTCTATGACGGTGTTGGTTGGACGGAAGAAGTCAAAACCTTCCTTCGCTACAATGCCAACAAGGCACTCATGAACCTGGGTCAAGATCCACTCTTCCCAGATTCAGCTGATGATGTCAACCCAATCGTTATGAACGGTATTTCAACAGGAACATCTAACCACGACTTCTTCTCTCAAGTCGGAAATGGTTACCTTCTTGGCGAAGTTGAAGCTATGCAAGACGATGACTACAACTACGGTTTGGACTAATTCAATTATCCCAGAACTGATAACAAATATCATGGTTTGTTTAAAACAACCATGATATTTTTGTTTTTGTTTTATTTTGTTTTTTAAATTGATTGATTGGATACTTTATGATAAAATAGTAATAGAAATAGAGGTGATAACGATGTTAAAGCAAGAAAAACTAGATAATATTCTAGAAACGGTAAATACAAAGGGAACTATTACTGTCAAAGAAATAATGACTCGCTTGGATGTGTCTGATATGACTGCTAGACGCTACTTACAAGAGTTAGCTGACAAGGATTTACTTGTTCGGGTGCACGGTGGAGCTGAGAAAATTCGCACAGGTTCTATTTTAAATAATGAACGTTCCAATATTGAAAAACAAAGCTTACAGATTGCAGAAAAACAAGAAATTAGCCGTTTTGCAGGCCATTTAATTGATGAGGGTGAAACTATTTTTATCGGCCCTGGTACGACCTTAGAATCTTTTGCCCGTGAACTTCCAATTGATAATATTCGTGTTGTAACAAACAGTTTACCAGTCTTTCTCATCTTAAACGAACGAAAACTAACAGATTTGATTTTAATCGGTGGAAACTACCGCTCTATCACTGGAGCCTTTGTGGGAACACTAACCTTGCAAAACTTAGCCAATCTTCAATTTTCTAAAGCCTTCGTTAGCTGTAATGGTATTCAGGACAATGCGATTGCGACCTTTAGTGAAGAGGAAGGTGAATCCCAACGCATCGCCCTCAACAATTCCAATAAAAAATACTTACTAGCTGACAATAGTAAGTTCAATAAATTTGATTTTTATACCTTCTACAATATCTCTGATATTGATACCATCGTTTCAGATTCTAAACTGAGCAAAGAAACGTTTGAACAACTTTCAAAACAAACAAAAATTATTCTTTCTAAACCATAAAACTGAGGATTGATAAAATATAAAATGCGTCATATCAAGAAAATAAGAATCTTGATATGACGCATTTTTTGATGAAGATTTTTACAAAGAGTTTCCTAGATTCTTTATGATTGTTGAAACGGCATAAAATCTGAATCAAAGGAGATATTATCTCGTTCTTCAGGACTGATAAAATTTAAAAAGATATTTTTAAATTCTTCTAGCTCATAGTCTGAATGGCAAATCCATTCTTTACCGGTAGAGACATACCATTTCCCAAGTTTTTTCAGCTCCTCATTAGTCAAACAAGGTATTTGAGAACATTTATCAAAATTGATAATATAAACTTTTTCATAAATAGATTTGATAAAATCTTTGAACATCTTTTTGCCTCACTAGAATTCTATATCTAATTACTCATTCTACTACTCAATCACTTGAGTTTCCGCTACTTTCTTGTACCAGTGAGCTGATTTCTTAGGATAACGTTCTTGAGTTTCAAAGTCTACATAGAAGAGACCGTAACGTTTTTCATAACCGTTTGACCATGAGAAGACGTCCATCAATGACCAAATGAAGTAACCTTTTACATTCGCTCCATCTGCAATAGCATCAGATAATACTTCCAAGTGTTGTTTCACATAATCAATACGACCATCATCGTAAACAGTGTTATCAACGAACTCATCTTTATAACCAAGTCCATTTTCAGTGATGTAAATCTTCTTGTAGTTCGGATAATCTTTCTTCACTCGCATGATTTGGTCATACAAACCTTGAGGGTAGATAATCCAATCCCAATCCGTACGTGGCACATAGTCAGGAGCTACACGACGACCAACACCTTTGATTTGGTATTTAGAGCTTCCTTTCTCACCCTTACCATTATGGATGATTTCAGTTTCTCCATCAAAGGCTTCCATCCAGTCACTCATATAGTAATTGATTCCAAGGAAGTCGTTCAAGTCTTTTGCAGCTTCTAATGCTGTAAAATCTTCTTCACGAAGATCCAAGCTACCACCATTGACTGATAAGATATGGTTGACACCTTCCATCGTTTCAGCTGAATAGCGACCTAGATAAGTTGCATCCAAGATAAATTTATTGTGAATAATATCTTCCAACTCTGCTGCACGAACATCTGCTGGATTTTTAGAATCTAGAGGATATTTAGTAGGCAGGGCATGAACAACACCAATTTCCCCTTTATAACCTTTATCTTTATATAGTTTGACTGCACGTGCATGAGACACCATCATATTGTGGTGCGATTGGAAGACTTTGGCAAGATCGTACTGAATACCTGGAGGGAATTTACCAACCAAGTATTGACCATCACCGATTGGTCCAATTTCATTAAAGGTTGTCCAATAGTTTACTTCTGGAAATTCTTCAAAACAGAAGGCAGCGTAATCTACAAAGTGTTCGATATTTTCACGGTTTAAGAAGTCTCCATTTGAGTGGAGAGCTTCTGGCGTGTCAAAGTGATGAAGAGTTACAAAGGGCTCAACGTGACGTTTGTGACACTCTGCAAATAGATTATGATAAAACTCAACACCTTTAGCATTTACTTGACCGTAACCGGTTGGGAAAATACGTGACCAAGCAATAGAAATTCGAATACCATTGACACCATACTCTTCTGCTAGCTTGAGGTCAACTGGATATCGATTGTAAAAATCACTGGCTGGTTCTGCAGTGTACCAGTAGTTATCTTCAAGATATTTATCCCAAGCTACTGGTCCTTTACCATCAGTATGTGTAGCACCTTCTGCTTGATAGGCAGCTGTTGCGCCACCAAAAATAAAGTCTTTTGGAAATGTTTTTGTCATTTTTTTCACCTATTTCTTGATTTAAATAAAGTAAAAGTGAGAGGAGAGGAGTCAGTGAGCCATCCTTCTCCATCTCACTTCTTGTACCAAGTCACCGAATTGTGACATGAGGAGGTAAAAACGATATCTTTTTACCGACGAATTAACAAGGCGATTAGGAAATTCGCCATAGCGATTTCCGTAACGATAGGAGACTATTTCAGAGTCCCTATTATTAATCGAATTGTGACATGAGGAGGTAAAAACGATATCTTTTTACCAACGAATTAACAAGGCGATTAGGAAATTCGCCATAGCGATTTCCGTAACGAGAGGAGACTGTTTCACAGTCCCTATCGTTAATCGAATTGAGCTTGTACAAATGCTAGAGCACCTTTTCCATCACGAGTTAATTTGATGTATTGAGCGCCTTCTGTTTTCGCAAGTTTAATATCAAGTTTATCTGTTTCTGCTTTCATGTCCTCAAAGTTTGAAGCAACTTGAGGAGCAAGGATAACAAGATCAAACTCTGGCAACATTTCACGGTGAGCACCATAGCCACCTGCTGCTGCTTTCACAGGAACATTGTATTCTGCAGCTGCCTTGTTCAAAGCATTTGCAAGGAGACCACTTGTACCTCCACCAGCACAGAGAACGAGGACATTTGTTTCTTCAGTGATTTTATTTTGTGCTGCTTCTACACCCGCTTTTTCAAGAATAGCAGCCGCTTTTGCAGTGTTGAAGTTTGCAGCAACTTTGTCTTTCAATTCATCATTAGATTTACCTGAACGCTCTTCTTCAAGAATTTGTTCATCATAGACTTTAAGGAATGGATAGTAAATAACTACGTCAACCACAATTAGAAGAGCAGCAAGAATGAATGATAGAACTTGGAAGTTAGTACCAAGAACTAAACCTAGTGGAGCTGGAGTTGTCCATGGTAGATTAGCAGTAAATGAGTTCATTCCAAGAGTTTCAATAAAGAATTTGAAAATCCAAACGTTTGCGATTGGAGCAAAGATAAATGGAATGAAGAAGATTGGGTTCAATACAAGTGGTGCACCAAACAAGATTGGTTCATTTACACCGAAGAAGGTAGGAACTACTGAAGCACGTCCGATTGCACGGTTACGTTTTGATTTTGTTAACCACATGAACATGAATGGAACAACCAGTGTCGCACCAGTACCACCCATGGTAACGATAAACATTTGTGTACCAGAAGTAAGAATCTTGTCAGCATGCATTCCTTGTTGGAGAAGGTTCAAGTTGACTTCGGCATTGGCATAGGTAATAGCTGCGATAGCTGGTTCAACGATAGATGGACCATGAATCCCAACAAACCAGAAGAAGGCAAAGGCACCAAAGATAATGGTAATACCAAGATAGCCATCAGCTGCAGAGAATAACGGTGCAAAGAATTTACCGATTGATTCAGCTACGCTTGCACCCACAAAATGACGAGCTAGTAAATCAAGAGCATAAAGTGAAACAACTGAGAGAGTGAATGGAATCACATCTTTAAAGACTTGTGAGATATTTGGTGGAACTTCGTCAGGCATACGAATGGTGACGTTGTTCTTAACACAGACCTTATAGATAGCTACTGTAACAAAGGCAGCAAGGAAAGCTGAAAGCAAACCTTTTGTCCCCAAGAATCCAGTAGCTAGACCATTTTCGATAGGGTCAGCTGCCAACATCAACAAACCAACAATTGCTGCCAACAATGTTGACATATAGTTGATTTGATTTGTTTTCTCCATGCTACGGTTTACTGAGTCGGTCAATGACTTAGCTGTTGTACCAGCTACCAACAAAGCCAAGATACCCATTGAATAGCTGTAAGGTTTCATAAGGAGATTAACAACATCATCAGACCATTTAAAGCCCCATGAGTTTGGTACAAAGGCAATCAAGATAAAGATACTTGAGAATAGAATGACTGGCATTCCTGCGATAAATCCATCACGAATAGCACGAAGATAGATATTTCGAGATAGTTTTTCAAAGAAAGGCTTTCCTTTCTCGATAAATGCAATTAACTTATTCATTATTTAGCTCCTCTCTTATAAAGTTCGATTAAATGGTGCATCAAATCTTTTAACAAGATAGTTGTCATCAAGTGGTCTTGGCCATGCATCATGGTTACACTATAAGCCAAATCCTCGCCAGCTGCTTCCTTAGTCAATAGACTTGTTTGGGCGTGGTGAGCCTCTGCAATACAGCTACCAGCTTCCTCTACCAGAGCGTCCGCTTTTTCAAAATCACCAGCTTCAGCAGCCTTCAAGGCTTCCAATAGTTTTGAACGAGCATCGCCAGCATAGGCTACGATTTCAAAACCTAACAATGTTACTTCTTCTCTATTCATGATAGAATTCTCCTTATATAGTTTTAAATAAAATTTTATGACAATAAACGTTGGATATGTAGAACTAGATAAACTCGTTCACTTTTATACAAATCAAGACCCGTATGTTGCGTAATCACATCATAGATCTTGGAACCAATCTCGAAGGCTTTTGGATAGGATTGTTTGACATGGTCTTCCATATCCAGAAGTGATTGGTTATCATCTCTAGATCTGTCTAAATAATCCAAGAAATAATTCAAATGAATCATAAAGCGATCATAGAAATGATTATTCTCTTTGGTTCGTTGAATTGCATAACCCTTTAGCACTTCTTCAACATTCCTAAGAATTTCTTTCCTCTTATCAATCGACTCAACCACTTCCACTTCATTCTCGCCTTCGGCGTTAATGAAGTGATAAGCAATCCGAATAATTTCGTCCTCAGGAAAATGATCTGCTAGCTTCTGACGGTAAATTTCAAATGCTTCATTTGCGATTTGAAAAGCGACAGGATACTTAGTGGAAATATCTGGCAGATTACTATCCTTGTACCTTCCTTGTGCTAGAGCTTGGTAAGAACAGTAAATATGATCTGTCAAGGTTACGTAGAGATACTCTTGAATCGGATAATGATATTTCTTTGATAGTTTATCAATGATTTCATAGGTCACTGTGATAAAATCAAGCGGAACATCTTTGAGGAGAGCCATAAAGTTTTCTCTGGACTCTTCGGTCTTCATCCGAAAAATTTTCTCAACCTGATGTTCAGCAATCAAATCCCCTTTCTTCTTTCCAAATGCAATCCCCTTACCAATCACAATCACTTCTTCTCCTTTATCATTTCTGACAAGAGAAACATTGTGATTTATTGGATTTAGAATTCGATACATGTAAACCTCCTTTTATATCTTAAAGGTATATTAGTACAAAAAATGACCACAAATGAACTAGGAAATCAGCCGATTTCTAATTCACCTGTGATCATGCCTAATATTACTTAGTAACACTCACCTTGTATTAACTTGTGATTTAAGTATAGCACAAGTAAGTTATTTTGTAAACCTTTACATACAACTTTTTTAAAATTTTTTTAGATTCATGTTCCTAACCTAGGAGGACTTGCTTACACGCGTTCTTTCCATGAAGTCGCTGTTGTTTGAAGAACTTTGTTGAGTTCGTCAATGTTTTCAAATCCAGTTGTGCGAAGCCATTCGCGTGCTGCTGCTTCACCATCTTTGATGTAAGCTTCAACTGATCCAGCCCATGTAGCACGGCCACAAAGAACTCCGTTAAAGTTTGCACCTGATTCATGAGCAAATACAAGAGTATCTTGGAAGAGTTTAGCTGATACACCAGCACTCAAGTAGATGTATGGCAAGTTAGTTGCTTCATCTTGAGCTTTGAAGAAGGCTGCTGCTTCTTCACGTGTATAAATCACTTCACCTTCAGCGAAGCCTTCAACATATTTAATGTTAACAGGAACTTCTACTTTCAAGACATCAATGTTAAAGCGTGGGTCTGAGAAGACTTTCATAGCACCAATAACTTTGTGTGGTTTTACTTTCGCATATTCTACAGAACCTGCGTCCGCAATTTTTTCATCGTAAGCAAGGATTTCAAGGAAGAATGGGATATCTTCAGCCACACACTCAGAACCGATACGTTCGATGTAAGCTTGTTTTTCTTGGTTGAGTTCGTCTGAGCTATCTACATCATAGTAAAGCAAGAATTTAACTGCATCTGCACCTTCTTCTTTAATACGTTTTGCAGACCAAACATCCAAGCAGTCTGGCAAGCGTTTTGTGCTTGTTGTGTCATAACCTGTTTTTTCATAAGCAAGGAGAAGACCAGCTTTTTCATCAAGAGCTTTAGTTGCTGGAAGTCCATATTCAGGATCAAGAAGCATTGATGAAGCGTATTTAGTCAATTCATCTGCTACCAAGACTTTAAGTTCTTCCATTTGAGCTACAGTTGGTTCTTCTGTTTGGTGTTGAGCCATGAGGCGTTTCAAAGCACCACGTTGGTCAAATGCAAGAGCTGAGATGATACCATTTTCATCAGAAAGTTTTTCTAAGCGTGCACGTTTTTGTTCTGTTAAAGCCATTTTATACCTCTTTTACTATTAATTTATCATATAGAGCTTGATAGTTGGCCATGTTGACATGACCAGTCATTTTTTCTTGAGCATTGAGCATACCAAGGACATTTGCCTTGATGAGTAATTCTGCATCCGATTCTTTGTGAAGAAGCCCTGAAGAAATCCCTGCCACAGTAGAATCTCCAGATCCGACAGGGTTGACTACCTGAATTCTAGGAATATCTACCTTGTAAAAAGTATCACCATGTTTGGCAAAGGCACCGTTGGCACCAAGTGAAACGATAATCCATTCAATACCTGCAAACAAAGGTTCTTGAAGGACTTCTTTTAATTCATCCAAATCCTTAGAAACTTCTCTTCCAAGAAGCTGAGACAATTCCTCATTATTTGGTTTGATGACTGTTGGTTTATGTGGTGATTCAAGAACCGCCTGAAGTGCCGCACCAGAGCAGTCCAAAACAACAGGCTTGCCAGCTTGATTAGCAAGTTCTACCAAGCTCGCATAGTAATCAACTGGAAGACCAGCTGGCAGACTACCTGAGATGGCTACTACTTCAACTGAGCCCAAGAGTTTTTTGAAATGTTCCAAAAAGTCTTGACCTTCCTGTTCCAATACTTCAGGACCTTTTTCAAGAACTTCTGTTTGGTTATCTCCGTGAAGAATAGCGATACAGTTCCGAGTTTCTCCCTGAATTGAGAAGAAATCTTTCTTTACTTGATCATCGATATGTTCAACCAAAAACTCACCAAGTTTACCACCAACTAAACCAGTAGCAAGAACAGAATCTCCAAATTCTGAAAGTACTCGGGTAACATTGAGGCCCTTACCACCAGCCGTTTTGGTTACGTCCACCACACGATTGACAGTATCAATCTTTAACTCATCCAAGGGATAGGAAATATCAATGGATGGGTTCATTGTGACTGTTAAAATCATAGGTCACCTCTTAGTCGTGGTATTCTCCGCGATCCCATTTTTCAAGGAATTCAGTGAAGAAGTTTGCGTCTGTTTGTTGAGCATTGTGACTTTCAACGTGTTCAATTTTCGCAATCAATTTTTTGTTTTCTTCAGATGGTTTGTATTCAGCATGGATGAAAGCTTCGATGATATCACACATAAGCAATTCACCAGTAATCTTGCCACCAAAACCGATAACGTTGGCGTTCAATTGTTCTTTAGCATAAAGGGCTGTTGTCATATCACGAACCAAGGCAGAACGGACACCTGGAACTTTATTTACAGCGTTGTTGATACCAACACCAGTACCACAGATACATACTCCAAGATCAGCTTGACCACTAGTTACAGCTTCCCCTACTTTTTTACCAAAGATTGGGTAGTGAGTACGTGTATGGTCATATGTACCAAAGTCAATAACTTCATATCCTTTTGATTTCAAAAATTCTGAAACCGCCATTTTTTCATCTGTTACGATGTGATCACATCCAATTGCAATTCTCATTAGTTATTCCCTCCGATTAATTATATAAATCTAATATCATTTATCCTTACTCAAGAAAAATCAAGATTAGCTTAGGAAGCGAGCTGCGAGCATAACTGAGGTTAGCTAAAGTGAGCTGACGACAGATTATCTTGATTTTTGAAGAGTATTAGCACATTTTGTTCAACATATCGACCCTGATTTGGTGACGTCCACCATCGTATTTACCGTTAACAAATCCTTTAGCGATGTTTTTAGCCAATTCATCACCGACAAGTTGTGCACCCATAGTGATCATACGTGAGTTGTTGTGGCCACGAGTCATATAAGCTGAACGTTCGTCAGATACTTCTGCAGCAACCATTCCTTTGATTTTAGTTGCAACCATGAATGGACCAGCTCCATAAGCATCAATCACGATACCAAGGTTTTGTTCTTCTTTGTTTACTTCTGCAGCAACAGCAAGAGTCACATCAACAAAGTCTTGGCCTTCAGCTGTAACATCCACAACATGGAAGTTTTCTTTTTCCAAGAAGTCTTTCACAACTTCTTTCAATCTCAAACCTGCAGCATCTGCACCGATAACAATAGACATATTGTATACTCCTTTTATTTTTCTAGGCTAGTAAAACCTTTTATGGTTAGCAGTTTACCTACAAAAAGCTTTCTAGCAGTTTATTGACACATTGGATTGAACGAGATGAATTACACACCTTATTCAAGTTTAGGAAATCAGTTTCCTAGAAATAATCTTTCTCCACGAAAGAGAATATAACAAGTGATTATTTGTTTGTTACAAACATCATTTGTTGCTTACAAACATAATATACTCCTATTTCTGGAAAAAGTCAACAGCTAGTGTTTGTTTTTGTGTTTTTTAATTAAAAAATTTCGATATCAAAACCAATTTGATCCACTTGACCAGGTTCTAGGAGACGAACATTCTTCTTATCTTCTAGATGATCTCCTTCTTCAAGGGATGTTGACAAGCCAGACCATGGTTCAAAAGCAATGAAAGGACCTTTATTCAAAGTTGACCAAATAATAAGATTTAAGAACTCTGTAAAGTGCACTTTCAATCCCTTATCATGTTTACGAGAACGAAGCGCAATTGTTCTAGATTGCAATTCATCTAAGGTGACTGCATCTGTGCTGAAAAGATCATAACTAAGATCTATTTCTTTTTGCCCCTCTAGCCATGGACTTCTATCTTGAAAATCCAGCATACCCGTTTCTGGGAAAGGACGTGGAACAGAGCAAGTCTCTTCTTTTTCAAACTCTAAATAGTAATCTTCATAGACTTCATCATCCAGTAGAGGACAATTAAATCCTGGATGTCCACCAATAAAGTAAGGCATGACCTTGCTATTTTCTTTATTGAAAATCTTGTATTGAGTTCGTACTGTCTTGCCAGTAAGGCTATAAGTGATTTCTAGTCTGAAATGATAAGGATAGTTTTGAGAGCTATTCTCATCGTCCTCAATTGCAAAAGTTACACTCTTATCTGTCTGTTCAACTAATTCAAATTCTTTCTTACGAACCAAACCATGACGAGGAATCTTTCCTTTACTTTCTTGTCCCTTCTCATCTATATAGACGGCTGTATCCTCTCTCAAAGAACCACAAATGGGGAAGAGAACAGGAGCTTGTCCACTCCAATAAGTAGCATCCCCTTGCCACAAATACTCAAGTCCCTCAGTATCTTTTATAGAAGAAATAGCTCCACCAAAACTGTTAAATTCAACTCTTAATTGTTCTGATTTTAATTCAATTACCATTATTTTCTCCGATTTCTTGATAGTTTATAAAAAACTAGGCTGTCACTCCTAATGGTATGACAACCTAGTTTCAACAATTTACACTCTGCGAAAATCCAATTCAAACTTCGTCAGCATCACCTTACCGTACTTTAGTACAGCCTGCGGCTAGCTTCCTAGTTTGCTCTTTGATTTTCATTGAGCTTACATTTTATAGGAGCGCATTATTTTGCTTTTGCTGCGTACTCTTCATTACGTTTGATCATTTGTTTTCTGTACCAAGCAAAGATACCGATATAGAATACAAGGAAGACTACAGCACCAAGGATTGCTTTGATATCACCAGTTGTAGTGTTACCAATTGTCCAACCAAGAAGTTTTTCGATTGGTCCTTCAAGAGTTGAGTGAGTGATCAATTGAGTTTCGCTCACACCTGCTGGGAAGGCACCTACACCTTTAGCAAGTTCTGTTGCAAATGGTGCGATAAGTGTACCTGAAAGAAGGAAGAGTGGCAACAAGAGTGTTCCGAAAATAATCATACGGAGCAATTTACCACGTGTTACAACCAAGAGAGCTGGAGTAACACCCATTGCGATGATACCTGCAAGTGGCAAGATACCATTTCCAACTTTTGAAAGAAGCACAGCTTCAATCAACATGATTGGTGCAAGTACGTTAGCACAAGCCCAGATTTCAGCACGACCAGCGATGAATGGCCAGTCAAGACCGATGTTGAATTTACGTCCTTGAAGACGTTTAGTAGCAACGTTTGTAATACCTTGTGATAGTGGTTCTACGGCTGCGATGAACCATGAACCGATAAGTGAGAAGAGTTCCAAAGATACACCGGCAGTCAAACCAAGAGACAACCATCCTCTGATAACAAGACGCCATTTATCTGCATCTGCAACCCCTTCAATTGGATGTGGAGTTCCCATAATACCGATAACAATACCAAGAATGAAACCGATAAAGAATTTAGATCCCCAGAAACCGATTTTTTTGTTCAATTTAGCAGCATCAAAGTCATATTTATCAAGACCTGGGAAGAATTTTTCAAAAATCTTATCCAAAACCATGATAACTGGGTTCATCATGTAGTTCATGTGAGTTGATGTCATTGGTGATGAACTTGGTGCGTTAAGAAGGTCATCAAATGTAGGTTTCATCAAGTCAGAGTTGATAATTTTCAACACACCAACAAGTACGATAGCTGCTGTAGCAATCAAGAGTGAAACCCCTTGGCTCACACCGTTGTTGTCTGCATACCATTTAATCAAAAGACCTGTGATAGACAAGTGCCAGATATCGAAGATATCGACATCAAGTGTATCAGTTTTCTTCATAGCAAGCATCACTACGTTGACAATCAACATGATAAGCAAGAAGTAAAGTGTCCAAGCAGATCCCCAAGTGATTGTTGCAAGTGGTGCCCAACCAACGTCAGTGATACTCAATTGGATGCCAGTGTTTTCAACGAATTTTGCAAGTGATGCTGAGAAAGCACCATTTAGCATACCGATGATAGCTCCGATACCAGTAAGAGCGATGGCAAGTTTGATACCACCTTCAAGCGCTTTGGAGAATTTCACTCCAAAAAGTAAAGCCAATACTGTCAAAATGATTAACATGATGACAGGCCCACCCATATCTAAGATAGGTGTGAAAAATTCTTTGATTAGGCCAAAGATTGCATCCATAACAGTTCCTCCCTTTTTATGTTATATGAATGTTAACAAATTGATAATTAGCTTAATCCGTGTTCTTTGATAGCTGCTTCAATATTGTCAAATACTGGAGCACTCATTGCTGGGATACGGAATAAGATTAGTCCAGCTTCGATAACTGGAATACCTGGGTCAAAACCAAGGTCTGTAGCAGCAATTGGTGTGAAGATGTCATAACCTTTGATAAGGTCTTCGTTAACGTCTTTTACCATAACTGCATCACAGTGAACATCAAAACCGCGGTTTGAAAGTTCTTCTTCAAGAGCACTTTTAATTTGGTGGCTTGAGTTAACACCTGCACCGCAGGCAGCAAGAATTTTAATCATATGGATTTCCTCCGATTTTATATTTTTAATAGACAAGATTAAGCTGTTGCTTCAGAGATATAGGTATAGAGGGCTTCTGGTTCAGAAATTTTTGATAGGTCTTCAAGATGACCATTTCCAGTAAAGAAGTCCATCAACTGAGCAAGAATGTTCGTTTGGCTTGAACTTGAGTTATTAATGATAAAGAAGAGTAAGGATACTTCTACTTCCTTATCTGGCGCAATCATATTGTGGAAAGTCACTGGTTTTTCTAATCGAACGACCACAACTTTTTCGGCAAGATTATGAACTATATCTGTGTGAGGAATAGCCACATTCGGCAAATCCTTACCCAAAAATTCCATATCTAAGCCAGTTGGAAATGACTTTTCACGCGTGATCAGGGCTTCACGATAGGTCGGAGTCACGATTTCTCGTTCTTCCAATAAAGTTGCGACCTGATCAAAGAGATGTTCTTGATTATCCGCTTCTAAGCAAAACACAAGGTTTTTGTCAAAGAAATGATCTAATCCCATAAGGTTTTCCCTTCTTTCCATTAACTTTATGCTATAAGTATAACACTATATGAAATCGTTGTCAATATTTTTTGTTGTTTTTTGTCCTTTTTTTGATTATTTTGTTTATTTTTTATCTTTATAAGCAAAACAAACATTTAAAACAAACATTTAAAACGGTTTTTAATGACTTAAACAAAAAACAGGATACCAATCCTGCTTTAATAATTATTTTTGAATTGTCCAACTCTCTTCAATCATGGGAAGTAGATTTTTTAATGTTTCTGGAGTCCCTTCTAAAGCAACATATCTGAACTTACCATCACTAGATTTAAAAATCCATGTAATGATGTATTTTCCAGACTTAGAAATTGCGTTAACTACATAGGCTTCATAACCTCCAATAGTTGACTTAGAACCCCATACTTTAGTGAATTCTGGATTACTTTCTTTTGAAGTAAAAATACTATCAGAAATACGAACTGTTTCAAGTTTTTGAAATTCATTATCAGAAATACCAAATTGTTCTGCTTTAAAAGTATTCAAGGTGACAATATTGACATCCGTACCGTCTGAATATTGAATATCATTGCCTCCCTGTACTTCATTGAACTTAATCCAAGACTTTGGTACTTTAACGAACCCATACTCATCAGAACCAATAACCTGTGTTTCTTCAGTCTTCTTATCAGAACTTGTAGTCGTCGGGGTAGACCCTTCCTGGCTACTTGAAGAACTAGTAATCACATTCGTGCTAGATTCTGTTTGACTCTTATTTGAACATGCCACTAACGTGACACTTGTAAGCAAAATAGATGCTAAAAGTAAAATTTTTTTCATGATAACCTCCATATGTTACTCTACCATAAATGGAGTTAATTTACAATTTTTAATAAAAACAAATAAAATATAAGAATTTTTCCAATTTTAGTTCAAACATTGGATTTGATAATATAGAATATACTCTTGATTATGAAAACTGACTAAGTCGTATCGAATATCTATCTATCCAATTATTGAATTCTATAATAACATTGAATCACTTTCCGAATATCCTTTTTCAACAAATATTTTAATATTCATTGTATTTGCTTGACTCAATCGTATATTCTTACTAAAAGTTAATAAATATAAATATATTGTCGTAAAAAACATAACAATTAAATTACCATATACATAAATATAAATAAGTAAAGAACTGGCAATAACCACATTTATAATTAGGAGAAGCCAATTTTTTAATTTAAAATTACTAAACTTTTCAACTACATGGTAATGACGAGAATTTTCTAATATAAAAATTTTATTAATCATCAGTTTTTGCTTATAAGAATAGCCCAAGCGAAATAATACTGATAATATAACAGGTAACGCAGAAAAGATAAAATACGTAAATCTATGAGATAAAACAAGATTAAATTTATTAAAGCCAATAAATTCTATTAAAAGAATGAAAAAAATCACTATCATTATCGGTAGCATGAAAAATCTACCTAATTTTATATTTTTTGTTATATCTTCTCGCTTATCCTCAGATTGCTTTTTTATCTTATAAAATAAATCAAAATCAATCTTATAAATTTTATAAAAATAACCAAAACAAGTCGTAGATTCACAATCCAGTAACCCGTAACCATTATTTATTTCAATTAATAAATATCGAGTAAAACCATATAATTTTTCAATTTTAATTTGTTTTTCTTCTAATGCTTTCATCATATGTTAAAGGAATCGCCCCTTCTTTACTAACAATTATAGATCCAAGCGGTAAAATAGAATCATTATTCTAATTCATTTTCTGCCCCAGTTCTTTATCAATTTTATTTAAAATTTTCCTAGTCATAATAACTTTTAGTATTCCATATAACCTCCGTATTTTACTCTACCATAAATGGAGTTAAGTTACAATTTTTAACTAAAAATATAAAACTCTTGAATATATTTCAAGAGTTTTATATAGAATCATTATTCTTCATCCATGCTCAAGACGCTAAGGAAGGCTTCTTGTGGAACTTCTACTGATCCGATAGCTTTCATACGTTTCTTACCAGCTTTTTGTTTCTCAAGCAGTTTGCGTTTACGAGAAACATCACCACCATAACATTTAGCAAGTACGTTCTTACGAAGGGCCTTGATATCAGTACGAGCGACAATCTTGTGTCCAATAGCTGCTTGGATTGGCACCTCAAATTGTTGACGAGGGATAATTTTCTTGAGCTTATCAACGATGAGTTTCCCACGTTCGTAGGCAAAATCCTTATGAACGATAAAGCTAAGGGCATCCACCTTGTCTCCATTGAGAAGAATATCCATTTTGACCAGCTTAGATGGGCGATATTCTGACAATTCGTAGTCAAAACTTGCATAACCACGTGTCGAAGACTTAAGTTTATCAAAGAAGTCAAAGACGATTTCAGCAAGGGGAATTTGATAGATAACATTGACACGGTTATCATCGATATAGTCCATAGTCACAAAATCCCCACGCTTGCGCTGAGCTAATTCCATCACTGCTCCTACGAACTCCTGTGGTACCATGATTTGCGCCTTAACATAAGGCTCTTCAATGGTCGCAATCTTGGTTGGGTCTGGAAATTCAGATGGGTTAGACACATCCATAGACTCACCGTCGGTCAAATTAACTTTGTAAATAACAGACGGAGCTGTCATGATGAGGTCGATGTTGAACTCACGTTCCAAACGTTCTTGGATAACATCCATATGGAGAAGACCAAGGAAACCACAACGGAAACCAAATCCAAGTGCCTGAGATGTTTCTGGTTCAAATTGGAGACTAGCATCATTCAGTTGCAATTTTTCAAGGGCTTCACGTAGGTCATTGTACTTGTTTGACTCGATAGGATATAGACCCGCAAAGACCATAGGATTCATCTGCTTGTAACCATGTAATGGCTCAGCCGCAGGATTGGTTGCCAAGGTAACGGTATCACCCACACGAGTGTCCTGAACTGTCTTAATAGAAGCAGCAATATAACCAACGTCACCAGTCGCAAGGAAATCACGACCAACTGCCTTGGGTGTAAAAATACCAACTTCTGTCACATCAAAGGTCTTACCATTGCTCATGAGCTGAATCTTATCGCCAGGTTTAACCACTCCGTCCATGACACGCACTTGGAGGATAACCCCACGGTAAGCATCGTAAACAGAGTCGAAAATCAAGGCCTTAAGAGGCGCCGTCACATCACCTGTTGGCGCTGGCACTTTTTCCACGATTTGCTCGAGGATTTCTTCAATACCAATACCAGCCTTGGCAGATGCTAGGACTGCTTCGCTGGCATCCAAACCAATGACATCTTCAATCTCTGTACGCACGCGCTCAGGATCTGCAGCTGGTAGGTCAATTTTGTTAATGACTGGCATGATTTCCAAATCATTGTCCAAGGCTAGATAAACGTTAGCAAGGGTTTGAGCCTCAATACCTTGAGCGGCATCGACCACCAAAATAGCACCCTCACAGGCAGCGAGCGAACGTGAAACTTCATAGGTAAAGTCCACGTGCCCAGGTGTGTCTATCAAGTGGAAAATATAAGTTTCCCCATCTTTTGCAGTGTAATTCAACTCGATGGCATTCAACTTAATGGTAATTCCACGTTCCCGTTCTAGATCCATGCTATCCAAAAGCTGAGCTTGCATTTCACGGCTTGAAACGGTCTCTGTCTTTTCCAAAATGCGGTCTGCTAGAGTCGACTTTCCGTGGTCAATATGGGCGATAATAGAGAAGTTCCGGATCTTCTCCTGTCGTTTTTTCAATTCTTCTAAGTTCATGATTCTCTTCCTTTCAGGGTATCTATTTATTATAAATTGTTTTTGACATTTTGACAAGACTATACCCTGCTAGGAGTACTAATCTTCAGCAACAAAGCCGTCATTTTCGATAAAGTGGTGTTCTGTCATTCCTTGGTCTGTAAAGACAATCCCGTGAAGGACACCACCATAGACAGCTCCTCCGTCCATCCCAATCTTACCATCTTCTGTAGTCCAAAGCTCAGCTGTACCTCGGTCTTGCTTTAACAAACCATAAACCGGTGTATGACCAAAGACAATGATTTTTCCAGTATGATTTTCTGCTTCGTGGAATGGTTTTCTAAGCCAGACTTTTTTATAATCTGTGGTTTCACGCCAGTCATCCAAGGTCAAATCAATACCAGCATGTACAAAGATATACTTGTCTGTCTCTACCACAAATGGCATTTGACGAATAAACTTGACCAAGTCTGCTGCTTCAGTAGCAACACGCTTGGCATCTTCTACTCCGTCAACTGGTGCATCCAAGGGACGACCTAGGATAGAGTTAATGGTTGTATCTCCACCATTGCGACGATAGTGGTCATAGCTTTCTTCTGGGTCATCGAGCCAAGTTAAAAACATATACTCATGGTTTCCTGATAAACAGATCGCCCCTTGATTATCAACCAAGTCCTTAACCATTTCAAGAACGCGGCGACTATCTTCACCGCGGTCAATCAAATCCCCTAGAAAGAGCAACTGGGTCTGACCATCCCAGGTTTTGAGAAGGTCTTCCAGCATCCCAGCTTTTCCGTGAACATCTCCAATTACATAATAGTCTGTCATCTTATTTCTCCCTGTTTCTCAACAATTCTCTGGCTTGCGTCAGGGCTGCTTCTGTCACATCATCACCTGCCAACATCTTGGCAACTTCTTCCACTCGCTCTTCAACCGTCAAGAGACGAACAGTCGAAACTGTTGAATGGTCATTGCTAATCTTCTCAATAAAGAATTGATAATCCGCAATCGCAATCACTTGTGGCAAATGGGAAATAGCCAGTACCTGACCATGCTGACCAATCTTGTGAATCTTCTGTGCAATAGCCTGAGCTACACGGCCTGAAACTCCCGTATCCACCTCATCAAAAACAATGCTGGTCTTACCTTCTTTACGTGAAAAGGCAGACTTAATGGCTAGCATGAGACGAGATAATTCTCCGCCAGATGCAACCTTGACCAAGGGTTTAAAATCTTCGCCAGGGTTGGTTGAAATATAAAACTCAACCATTTCATTTCCTTCACGACTGAATTTGCCCTTGCTAAAACGAACCTGAAACTGGGCTTTTTCCATATAAAGATCTTGAAGCTCTTGTTTAATCTCAGATTCTAATTGCTGAGCCAAATCATGACGATCAGATGCAAGCTTACCTGCCAAGTCGACAAGATTGACTTCCAATTTCTTAAGCTCTGCTTCCATGTCCTCAGATGAAAGATTATTGCCTGTCAAGAGATTGTATTCTTCCGTAATCTTGGCAAAATAAAGCAAGACATCGTCTACAGTCCCACCATACTTACGGGTAATAGTATGAAGGAGGTCCAAACGATTCTCAACCTGCATGAGGCGATTGCCATCAAAATCAAGGTCCTCAATGATAGCTTCTAAACGCTTGCCAATATCTTCTAAGACATAGTAGGTCTCAGACAGAGAGCTTGAAATTTCACGATATTCAGGGTCGTACTCTTCGACACTTTCCATGTCATTCATGGCTGAACGAACATTGGCTAAACTTGAAAAGTCTTCATTGTCCAACATACTGTAGGCATTAGTCAGTGTATCCGCAATATTTTTATGGTTGAGAAGTTTATCTCGCTCTTGGTTGAGAGCCAGGTCTTCTCCAGCTTGCAAGTTTGCCGCCTCAATCTCTGCCATTTGAAATTCCAACATTTCAATACGTGCCTTATGTTCCTGTTGGTTTTTCTTGACTTCCAGAACCTGCTTACGCATTTTACGGTAGGCATCAAAACTCGTTTGATAGGTTTCTTTCAATTCCCAAAAAGCTGCATCGCCAAATTCATCCAACATCTGGATATGCAGTTGGGGACGCATTAACTCCTCTTGGTCATGCTGACCATGAATATCTACCAGATGTTGCCCAATAGCGCGCAAAACAGACAGATTAACCATCTGGCCATTGACACGACTAATACTCCGACCATTTTGCAGAATTTCTCGACGGATGATAATTTCATCACCCATTTCCAAACCTTGCTCATCAAAAATTTCCTGTAAAAGGCGACTATTCTCAACTGAGAAAAGCCCCTCTATCTCTGCCTTTGGCGCACCATGACGAATAACATCTGTCGTCGCACGAGCTCCCAACATCATATTCATGGCATCAATGATAATCGACTTCCCTGCACCCGTTTCACCAGTCAGGACAGTCATCCCCTTTTCAAAATTGAGGGAAATAGCCTCAATAATGGCAAAGTTTTTTATCGAAATTTCAAGTAACATATAGACCTACCAATTTTTTACTTGTTCAAAGATTTCCTCAGCTAGACTTTCACTTCTGGCAATGACTAAAATCGAGCTATCATCAGCTAAACAGCTAAAAATCTTATCCGCAAAAGTCTCGGTTAACTGAGCTTTTACAAAAGCCGTATTTCCTGGAATAACTTGGAGATTGATCATCTTATCCATCAATTCAGCTGACTCAATATTGTCTTCAGCCAGTTGCAAACTTTTTACGATTGATTTTGGCAATTCGTAGACATAGGTATTGTCTCTCAAAGGAATTTTGACAATGCCTAGCTCTTTGATATCACGTGATACTGTCGCCTGAGTGGCAGTGATGCCTGCCTCTTTCAAATGTTCTACAATTTCTTCTTGCGTACCGATTTGGTAATCTGTCACAAATCGTCTAATTTTTTCAAGTCTCTCTTTTTTATTCATTTTTAAATTGACTATGCGCCCTCTCTACTACTTCTTCAATTTCAGCAAGAACCTGGTTGCTTGCTGACTCTTCTTTTTTCAAATACGCTAAAAATTCAATATTTCCATGCCCACCTTGGATGGGAGAAAAATCCAATCCAAGGACTGAAAAGCCTGCCTCTACTGCCATAGCTGTGACAGATTCAAGGACATTCTGGTGAACCTTGGCATCTCGAATAATTCCATTTTTCCCAATCTGCTCACGTCCTGCCTCAAACTGAGGCTTAACCAAAGCCACAACTTGGCCTTGTTCAGCCAAGACACGGTGCAAGGCTGGAAGAATCAGACTGAGGGAAATGAAACTCACATCAATACTGGCAAAGCTTGGTTCCTGCTCGAAATCAGTCTTTTCAGCATAGCGGAAATTGAACTGCTCCATGCTGACAACTCGTGAGTCTTGGCGTAATTTCCAAGCCAACTGATTGGTACCGACATCGACTGCAAAGATCAACTCAGCACCATTTTGCAACATGACATCGGTAAATCCTCCAGTAGAAGCACCGATATCAATCGTTGTTGCCCCTTCCACTGACAATTCAAAAACCTGCAAGGCCTTTTCCAGTTTCAAACCACCACGGCTGACATACTTGAGTTTCTCCCCCTTGAGTTTTAGCTCGGTGTCATCTGGAATTTTCTCTCCTGGCTTGTCAAAACGCTCTCCGTTAAGGACTGCTACGACTAGACCAGCCATTACTCCACGCTTGGCCTGTTCTCGCGTTTCAAACAAACCCTGTTTATAAGCTAGTACGTCCACTCTTTCCTTAGCCATTGATTCTCAAACTTTCTACTACACTTACAATCGATTCTATCTCAAAAGGAACCTGCTGGGCAATATCTTCTAATTTGGCATTAGCTTGGTCCAAGGTTTGGTTACAAAAGGCAATAGCCTCTTCCAAGCCCAACAAGGCTGGATAGGTTGACTTTTCTGCCTGCAGGTCCTTTTGTGGCGTCTTGCCGATTTCCTCAAAACTGGCGGTCACATCTAACACATCATCTCGAACTTGAAAAGCAAGACCAATCAATTCACCAACAGTTTTCAGTTTTGCTTGTATTTCAGGAGCCAATTCAGCTATAATAGCAGCTGCCTGGAAGGGATAGGCTAGTAGTTTCCCAGTCTTATTGGCATGAACGGTCTGGAGTTCTTCCAAAGACAAATGCTGGTGTTCCCCTTCCATGTCCAAAACCTGCCCTGCTACCATGCCTAGACTTCCTGAAGCAAGGGATAAGTTGGCAATCAAGTCCACCTTGATCTGACTTGGCAAATCTGCCTGCGCTATCAAGGCATAAGGATCTAGGAATAAGGCATCTCCAGCCAAAATAGCCATTGCTTCACCGAATTTCTTGTGATTGGTCAAGCGTCCCCGACGGTAATCATCATCATCCATAGCTGGAAGATCATCATGAATCAAGCTCCCTGTATGAATCATTTCCAAGGCAGCGGCCACCTGCGCGTGAGCAGGTTTGATGGCAATATGCAAGGCTTCCAGAACTTCTAATAAGAGAAAAGGCCGAATACGCTTGCCACCAGCAAGAATGGAATAGAGAACCGACTCTCGCAAACTAGAGGCAAACTGCTGGTCTCCATAAAAATCTTCCAAGGTCGACTCGACAAGAGCTAATTTTTCTTGCTTCTTCATTCAAAATCACTTTCTGTTCCGTCTTCTTGCATAACCTTTACCAAGGTCTTTTCAGCCTTGTCCAGCGTCGCTTGGAGCTCTTTTGACAAGACCATGCCCTTTTGAAAGGCCGCAATCGCATCTTCCAAAGCAATTTCACCATTTTCCAAACTTTGGACAATGGCCTCCAGTTCTGCTAGATTTTCCTCAAATTTCTTTTGTTTTGACATCTTTAACCTCTAATTCTACTTGACCATCTCGCATCAAAAGCGTCACTTGGTCTTTTTTCTTCAAACTCTCAACCGAATCTACAACGGACTCTTCTTTTTTGACAATAGCATAACCACGCGCCACGATTCGACTGGTATCCAACATCATCAAGGCTTCTGAAAGTCTTTTCACCTCAGCAACCTTGGCATCATAAACCAGCGCCATTTGGCTACGTAGGAGTTTGTCCAACTGACCTAGGCGATCTTGATAACGCTGGATTTTGGTAATAGGTGATAATTGGACCAGTTGATGAGTCCTTGCTTGTACTAATTGGTTGCTATCAAAAATCCGTGCTCGCAAACTTTGTTTTAAACGCAGTTGTAGTTGGTCCAAACGTTGTAAATAGCCATCATACAAGCGCTCTGGCTGTCTAAAGATAACAGACTGACTGCATTTTTTCAAAGATTCTTGTTTCTTAGATAGGACATTTCGGACTGCTGTTGCCATCCGTTTTTCCTGATTTTGCAAATGAGCTAATAGATCCAACTTGGTCACAGGTGTTGCTAGTTCAGCTGCAGCTGTTGGCGTTGCAGCTCGTCGATCTGCCACAAAATCTGCCAAGGTCACATCCGTCTCATGCCCCACACTAGAGATAACTGGTAAACGAGATTCAAAAATCGCTCGTACCACGACTTCTTCGTTAAAGGCCCAAAGATCCTCGATAGAACCTCCACCACGACCAATAATCAGCAAATCCAAATCGTCCTGTTGATTAGCACGCGCAATATTTCGAGCAATTTCCTCCGCAGAACCTTCACCTTGAACCTTAGTTGGATAAAGTAAGATATCGACACCTGGAAAGCGCCTGCTGACGGTCGTGATAATATCTCGAATAACGGCTCCGCTGCGACTGGTTACTACACCAATTCTCTTAGAAAATTGAGGCAGAGGTTGCTTGAACCTCTCTTGAAACAGGCCTTCTTCTGTCAATTTTTTCTT
The DNA here is from genome assembly GCF_963518475.1 of uncultured Streptococcus sp. Classification (GTDB taxonomy): domain Bacteria; phylum Bacillota; class Bacilli; order Lactobacillales; family Streptococcaceae; genus Streptococcus. The sequence goes on from NZ_CAUQJA010000012.1 coordinate 68,224, forward strand.
GAGTTGTTCAAACTGAATAGCAAGCGCCCCAACCCCGTCAGGCTCAGCCTTTTCAATAATGATGGAGTAGCTACCACTCGGTTCGTAGACCTGTACACGCCCAATCACATTGATCTTCATCCCTTCTTCCAGGTCGAAACCTAATTTCTGATAAATCCCAGACCAGATAGTCGCTTGAATGACTGCATGATCATCTTTTAGGGAGAAATATTGGTGAGTAGGTCTTTTACGAAAGTTGGAAACTTGACCAGTTAAATAGACCCGTTCCAAATAAGGGTCTTTATCGAATTTCATTTTCAGATACTTGGTCAAAGTTGTTACCGATAAATACTTTTCCATCTCCACCTACTATTCATTTTCTTGCTCTTTCATGGGTATTATTATACCAAAAATATGCCTAAAAATCTCCATTTATGTACCATTATGAGGGAAAAATAGAAAAAGGAGGCAAGGCCTCCACATCTGATTATTTGCTGTTTCGAGCTTCTTCCAAAATCTTAGCAATCTTGGTCGTCAACAGGTCAATAGCCACTGTGTTGCTGACTCCCTCAGGAATGACGATATCAGCATAACGTTTGGTCGGCTCGATAAACTGATGGTACATGGGCTTGACCACACCTAAATACTGGTCAATAACGCTATCAAGACTACGGCCACGCTCCTCCATATCACGCTTGATACGACGAATAATGCGCACATCATCATCCGTATCCACAAAAATCTTGATATCCATCAAATCGCGCAGACGCTTGTCCTCCAAGACCAAAATCCCCTCAACGATAAAGACATCTTGAGGCTCTTGACGATAAGTCTTACTACTCCGTGTATGCTCTGTATAGTCATAAGTTGGAATGTCCACCGGACGCCCTGCCAACAATTCCTTAATTTGCTCGATCATCAAGTCTGTATCAAAAGCAAAAGGATGGTCGTAGTTGGTTTTGACACGCTCTTCAAAGGTCAAGTGAGACTGATCCTTGTAATATGAATCATGCTCAATCATGGAAATCTTTTCATCAGGAAAATGCGATAAAATGGCTCTTGAAACACTGGTCTTACCTCCACCAGAACCACCTGTCACTCCGATAATGATTGGTCTATTTTGCATGCTATCCTCCGTTTTTTTATCCGTCGTCTATTCTATCACATTTTTTGCAAAATTTATAGTATGGTTTGAATAGTCTATGGGAAATAACACTCCCTACACCCCAGTTAGACTAGCTAAAAACCTTTCTTGGCTTGTAGAGATTGCCTCGTTTCTCTAGAATGGCTAACAATTTATCTCCTTCAAAGGCAGCCAATTCTTTGTCTGTTTGCTCTAGCTCGATAAAGCGACCAAAACGTACTTCTGTAGCCTCTTCTGGACTTAGGAAAACTTTGACAAGGTCGCCTGTCCCAATCTCTAGAGGATGGAGAAAGTCCAGCTGACCAGCCTCCACTTTTCTAGCAATTTCTTCCAAGGTAAGAGCATCCTCCAGTTGCAAACCAGCTGCACTAGTACGAGTCAGATGTGACATATGAGCCGCATAACCAAGCTTCTCTCCCAAGTCAACTGATAAGGTGCGAATATAAGTTCCCTTACTGCATTTCACACGAAAAGTAAAGCGTGCAAGTTCACCATCATAAGAAATTGGACTGGTTCGCTCAAACTGATAAATAGTCACCTGACGTTCTGGACGCTCCACTTCCTGACCAGCACGAGCATACTCATAGAGCTTGCGACCATTGACCTTGACCGCTGAGTACATAGGCGGAATCTGACTAATAGGTCCAGTCAGATTCGTAATCGCTTCATCAATAAGCTTTTCATCTAAAGGCGACAAAACAGGTGTCTCTGCGACTAATTCTCCACTGGCATCCTCAGTCGTTGTTGAATAGCCCAGAGTGATTTCCCCCTCATAGACCTTACCCTCGTCCTGCATAAACTCGACCATGCGGGTTGCCTTGCCAACCGCAATCGGCAAAACACCCACCACATCCGGATCCAAGGTTCCACCGTGACCAATTTTCTTGGTTCCCAAAATCTTACGCAGTTTAAAAACCGCATCATGCGAGGTCATCCCTGCTTCTTTTTTTAAATTAATAATACCGTTCATTTTTGCTTTCTCACTCCCCCTTCATTTATTCATGTTTAACTCTTTTCCTATCAATATCAATAGTAAAAATATTTACAGTTCAGAATTAATCCCTTTTTCTCGAATCCCTACCATGATATCTGTATATAAAACATCATTTATCTTGCTTGAAATATAAAACACAGGTGTAGATTCTTCTAAGTCATTATCAAGCAATAATTTGGTTAGCAGGTATATAGCCTTATCAAAGTCAACATCTTCCTCGCCAGTAACTCTTACTCCTGCCATTCTAGGAACCAAAAAATAACTGTTATAGGCTGTCCCCTCCATTATCTCTTCTTTTCCTAGATAATCCTCATGAACGGGAAGATAGACTGTGA